>JBGPQS010000113.1:0-4819 GCA_041489235.1 Thermodesulfovibrionia bacterium | reverse complement strand
CTTTCTATATTTTTTTTCTTTGAGCCATTTATCAATATCCGTTTTCTTGAAACGCCAGACCTTACCTATTTTGAAAGCCGGAATCTTTCCATTTCTAACCCAAGCATATACTGTCATTGGGTTTATATGTAAAAACTCTGCAACTTCATTAATTGTCAAAAGTCTTTCTTCTTTCTCTAATGTTATTTTATTTTCCATATAGATATATTAAACTATAATAAAATATAATTGTCAATAATTAATTATACAAGAATATAATATTCTATAAGAAAGAAAAAAAGTATTATTTTTGATAGGGAACTAAATTGTAATACTTCCAGGGTCGATGCCGAGGATTCTCACCTCTCCGCCTCAGGCGGATTAGATGAATTATTTTTTCCTTGGTGTTTCAAAAAGTATCTCCTCCACCATCTGGCAGAGGACATGTCCCAGCGTGATGTGGGTTTCCTGTATCCTTGGTGTGTTATCAGAGGGGACGATGAAGGCATAGTCTGCCTTTGAAGCAAGTTTCTCTCCCTTAGCACCTGTAAAGACTATAATTCTGAGTTTCTTCTTCTTTGCTACATCCACTGCCTTCAGCACGTTACTTGAACTTCCACTGGTGCTTATGGCAATTACCACGTCCCCATCCTCGGACAGAGACTTGAGCTGTCTTGAGAACACTTCTGAAAAGTCATAATCATTTGCAATGGATGTGATCACTGCCATATCTGTATTAAGCGCTATTGCAGGAAGACCTGGCCTTTCTTTCTTGAAGCGATTGACAAATTCGGCTGCTATATGAGAGGCATCGGTAGCACTGCCACCATTTCCAAAGAGCATAAGCTTTTTACCCTCATTGAAGGACTCAGCAATTATCTTTGATGCATCTATAATGAGTTTAAGGTGATCCTTTACAAACCTCTCCTTTACGCTTATGCTTTCCTCAAAGGCTTTGAGTATCTTGTCTTCCATCCATGGCATTATGAACTTAAAGGTCTTCGATTAAATTGTGTTTCAAAATCGTGACATATAAATAAATTTTTGTTTAGACTAACCCATGCAATCTTTTAAAGTCAATACGCTTCAGATTAAAAAAATTCACCTCATAACAGTTTTTTATTTTTCGGATATCTCACCGGTGACTGCATCACTTTCTCGCGAAGGCCCTAATGCTTTAATCATATACCAGACCTTTTTGTTGATTTTTTCTGTATCTGTGAAGGTTGGTGTCGTAACCTCACCTATGGGAGTGAATTCTGTCTGCCCATCTCTTTTTCGATAAATGCGGTATCCCTTTACCCATGTCTCAGTGTTCTCTTTCCACAGAAGGTACACTTTATCATCTCCTTTAACCACTCTGAGATCTGATGGTGCTGACGGGATAAAGTGAGATGGGTTCACTTCCACTTCAGTGGAGGCATAACCCTCATCCCGTATCATAGTGTTCAGCAATGCCCTTATTGTGTAATAAACAGTTCTGTCAGGTAATAGAAAAGTATCTCTCAAGGAAATCATACATACAGGCTCTCTATTGAGTGGGGTGTCAGCATACTTGTCCTTCTCTGTTGTCTTATAGATGTTATAACAGATTCCTTCTCCTGAACTGCTCCAATGCAGCTCAATGGAATCAGATGTTATGGTAAATCGGATATTCTCCGGAGGTGATGGCAAAGCCTTTGGGATTACTGTGATTATGTTGGAGTCAGCACTCAGGACATCTTTCAGGTTTTGGGCAATGACTTTATATTGATAGGTGACATTTAGTTTAAATGTAGTATCGATGAACAAACTCTGGTCATTTTTTATAAACGCTACCCTTTCAAATCCGTCACTCTCTGACCTTAAGACCTGAAAGCCTTTCAGGGTGTTCCTTAGATTGTCGGGATAAGACCATGAGAGTATTATTCTTTCTTCTCTATGGATTGCTGTGATACCAGGTGGTTTTTCAGGTTTTTCGTAGGCCTTTAATGTAGGAGGACCTTTTTTGCCACATGATACTAAAAAGAAAAAAGTAAGAAGTAAAAAGTAAAAAGTAAGAAGAGGAAAGCTTCGTTTTTCTTTATGTCCTCTATGATTCAGGTTGTCCATATACTTACTACTTACTACTTACTACTTACTACTTTTTTGAGTCTTTGTATCTGCCTTTTGACCTCATCCGGCGATGTGCTCCCGCGGGATTTTTTATTCTTTACGGATTCTTCTGCCTTTAGACAGGAATATATGTCATTTCTAATGAATGGAGAAAATGTATTCAGTTCTTTCAGTGTAAGTTCTTCAAGCTTTTTCCCTTTCTTCATGCAATGAAGGACAATTTTGCCTGTGATTTCATGAGACTTCCTGAAAGGTAACCCCCTTTTTACAAGATATTCTGCCATGTCAGTTGCTGTTGAATAGGCATCTCCAGCGGTTTCATACATTCTTTTTGCATTAAACGTTATACCAGGAAGCATCTCATTCAGGACAGTAAGACAGGATTTAATAGTATCAACCGTATCAAATACTGGTTGCTTATCCTCCTGGAGATCCCTGTTGTATGAAAGAGGCAGGCCTTTCATTGTCGTCAGAAGAGAGAGGAGGTTGCCATACACTCTTCCAGTTTTCCCTCTGATAAGTTCCGCAACATCAGGGTTCTTTTTCTGTGGCATGATGCTCGAGCCTGTAGTGAATGCATCAGGAAACTCGATGAATCTGAATTCCTCAGATGACCACAGAATAAGCTCTTCAGCAAGCCTTGAGAGATGCATGATAAGGAGTGACGCATCTGAGAGGAACTCTATAGCAAAATCCCTGTCGGATACTGCATCAATGCTGTTTTCAGAGATACCATCAAAACCAAGAAGTTTTGCAACATATATTCTGTCAATAGGAAAGGTTGTCCCTGCAAGGGCACAGGAGCCTAAGGGGAGCAGGTTTGTCCTTTTTAATCCATCGTGAAATCTTTCCACATCCCTCTGGAGCATCTCCACATAGGCAAGCAGGTGATGGGACAACAGCACGGGCTGTGCTCTTTGGAGATGAGTATACCCGGGCATTACTACGTGAAGATATTTTATTGCAATGTGAAGAAGAATCTTCTGAAATTTCTTTATTAATGAGAGTATTTCTTTTGTCTCTGATCTCAGGTATAATCTCAGGTCAAGTGCGACCTGATCATTTCTTGACCTCGCTGTATGAAGTTTTCTCCCTGCATCACCTGTTTTTTCTATAAGGGCAGCTTCAATATTCATATGAATATCCTCAAGTTTTTTTCTGAACCTGAATTTTCCTGTTTCTATCTCTTTCGCTATCTCTTCAAGTCCTTTTATAATTTTTTCAGAATCTTTCCTTGAGATAATGCTATGCTTGCCGAGCATCTTTGCATGAGCAATACTGCCCTCAATATCATATTTCCACAGGCGATAGTCAAAAGAGATGGACTCTGTAAAGGATTCTACAACACTTGAGGTCTTTTCGCTAAACCTTCCTGCCCAGGGTTTCTTCATGTCTTTTTTCTAAATCGCATTATTATTTACTCGGATTGCTTAAAGGCATCGAAAGAGGCATAACAGATTGTCCTAGTTTATTATACTGGAGCACGAGTCTATAATAAACGTCAAAAAGTTAACTGTCAAGATTGATTTATATTTTTATATATCCTATTATTTAACTATGTATCGAGTAATGTATCAAGTAAGGAGGAACGGATATGTCGAATACAGAAAAGAATCTTGAGAAAGCCTTTGCAGGAGAATCACAGGCAAATCGAAAGTACCTTGCCTTTGGAAGAAAGGCAGCAGAAGAAGGGTATACACAGGTGGCAAAACTGTTCAGGGCTGCTGCCGAGGCTGAAACAGTCCATGCGCTTAATCACCTGAATGAACTCGGTTTTATAAAAAGCACAAAGGAAAATCTCGAAGCAGCAATTAATGGTGAGTCCTATGAATTCCAGAAGATGTATCCAAAGATGATTGAAGAGGCCAAGGCTGATGGCAATAAGGGAGCATTGAGAAGCTTTAATTTTGCTAATAAGGTGGAAAAGATTCACGCAGAACTTTACAAAAAAGCATTAGAGAATCTTGGCAAAAACCCTGAGGTTGATTATTATGTTTGTAAGGGCTGTGGCAATACTGTAGAACATGAAGCTCCGGAGAAGTGTCCTGTCTGTGGCGCCCCCAAAAAGATGTTCAAAAAGATTGAATAGACATGGATTGACTACCCTCTATTAACATGGTCAGGCAAATGAATACAACTTTATTTTCAGGAGATTTCCTATGAGATATACATTGAAATATGGTGCCTCTTTTTTATTGGTATTGTTTTTGTTTTTTTCAAAGGATATCGTTGCCTCTGAAAAGGCAGGAGATGTGATCGATAATGCCAAATTAAGTTCTCAGACTCAAGCCTGTATTGGTTGCCATAATACCTATACATCAGGAATTGTTCAAGACTGGCTCTCAAGCAGACATTCAAAGGTGGTACCTTCAGAGGCTCTGAAAAAAAATGTTCTTCAGAGAAGGATTTCTGCTGAGACTCTTCCAAAGGAGTTGTCGAAATATTGTATAGGCTGTTTTGAATGTCATAGTCAAAATCCTGAGTATCACAAGGATAATTTTGACCATATGGGATACAAAATAAACGTTGTTGTTACCCCCAATGACTGTAAGACCTGTCATCCTGCTGAGGCAAAACAATACTCAGAGAGCAAAAAAGCCCACGCGATAAAAAACCTTATAGAAAACCCTGTCTATAATGCATTGACAAATACAATTACTGGTGTGAAGAGGGTTGAGAATGGAAAGATATTATCTGAGAAACCCTCTGAAACTACCCTTCATGAAACATGCCTTGGATGTCATGG
>JBGPQS010000112.1:0-4868 GCA_041489235.1 Thermodesulfovibrionia bacterium | reverse complement strand
CAGGGGGCACATAGCCAGCTGGTGGCCAAGACAGAAGCTGGCCTGCTATAATGACCACAATAGCAAAAAATATTCCCAAACTAATGAAGCTTCCGGAAATGCCATATTGGTCAATAAGATATTGCGCTAATGGTGAAATATAGAGGGCTGCTCCTCCATAGCCACCTACCACTAAACCAGCAATCAGGCCGCGCTTATGTGGGCCAAACCATTTTAAAGCAGCTGGTGTGGGTGCAGCATAACCAATACCCATGCCTATTCCACCAAGTACTCCGAAACCAATAATTAGGCCTGTATAGCTTTTCATTAATCCAGAAATAATACAGCCTGCTGCAAGGAAAAGCCCACCTGTAGTAGCTCCAACTTTTGGGCCGAATTTATCCTGAATCCGCCCCCCTGCGATCATTAGTAAGGCAAAGATTATCACACAAAGGGAAAAAGGAGTGGCAGCCTGTGCGTTGGTAAGATAAGTCCAGCCTTCATTTATCCCTGTCAGAGGCTGACCTGCAATTTTTTCATTAATAAGTGCTTTAGCCCAAACACTCCAGGCATACAAGATTCCCAAGCACAAGTTAATGGCAGTCCCTGCAAAGGTAACAACCCACGCTTTTGCTGGCACTTTAGCTACTTCTGCTGTCATTTTTCCCTCCTTCAAAGTTACTACCCATGCATATAAAATTTGAACTTTGTTCCAGACACCCTTATCTCTTTCAACTAATTCAGCTCTCTTTTTTATTTTGTTAAACAGGGCAGATAAAAATATTATTTTGAAGATGAGCAAATAAAATGTCAACCTAAATAATAATAATGGGGCAGATAATTTTTAAACAATTTAAAATCCTTCACATTGTTATCGTTTCCTTGACAAAGATACTCATCTCAGATAAATTAACTAAAACTTACAGGAGGTGACAATGACTAATGCCATAGTTACATATGTACAGGGGCTCCAGTTTATAGGAGAGGCGTCTTCAGGCCATGCAATCGTTATGGATGGTGACCCTGAAGTCGGTGGTCATGATACCGGCCTGAGGCCAATGGAATTGCTACTCGTAGGGTTAGGTGGATGTTCAGGGATGGATGTTATCTCGATTCTTAGAAAGAAGAAACAGGATGTGACAGGCCTTAAGATAAGTCTCAAAGGGCAGAAGGCAGAAAACTTCCCCAAAAAATTTACTGATATACTCATAGAGTTTATCGTAAGTGGTAGGAATATATCTGAAGAAGCGGTAAAAAGGGCGGTTGAGCTTTCAATGAATAAATACTGTTCTGTTAAAGCCACACTCGAAGGGACTGCAAAAATAAGCTTTAATTACAAAATAATTCAAGAATAAGGCTGAGCCGGAACAGGTGTTCATCCTCAAATATATTGCTACGCTTGGTTTTATAGGGTATATTCCTGTTGCACCTGGAACCTTTGGTACACTTACCGCTTTGTTATTCTATATATTATTAAGACCCTCACCCTTTATTCATATCGTTATATTGTTTCTCATAATACCGATTGGCATCATATCTTCCCACCATGCTGAAAGGCTTCTCAACAGGAAGGACAGTAGTCATATAGTGATAGATGAATTTTGTGGTTATCTCCTTTCTGTTCTTTTTATCCCCTACAGCATAAACTATGCACTCGCAGCCTTTTTTTTATTCAGGTTTTTCGATATACTAAAACCGTTTCCAATAAAAAAAATAGAAAATGCGTTACGTGGGGGGACTGGTGTAATGGCAGATGATATTATGGCATCAATTTATACAAATTTAATTCTACAGATATGGAGACTTGTTTATTAGAAATCATCCTATGTACTTGAGATGTTTTATAGCAATAGAAATATCTGAACCAATAAAACGGGTTATAAGTGAGCTTATAGAAGCACTGAAAATTTACGATGGAGATGTGAAATGGGCCGGTCCTGAAAACCTCCATCTTACCCTTAAGTTTCTTGGTAATACGTCTGAGGGTTTGATTCCAAAGATAATTGAATCTTTGACTAAAATTACATTCTTTTATGATGCATTTTATATTAAACTATGTACTATGGGTATGTTTCCAAATAATAAATATCCTAAGGTGATTTGGGCAGGAGTGGAAGTGTCAGATATATTAAAGAAGCTCCAAGGCGATATTGAAGACTCTATGTCATTATTAGGCTATCAAAGGGAAGATAAGAATTTCCATCCCCACCTGACACTCGGAAGGGTACGCTCTCAAAAAGGAATAGCAAACCTTATTCAGGAACTTAATAACTTTACAGGAAAAGACTTTGGAAGTATAAAGGTCAGCGACATAAAACTGATGCAGAGTGAACTAAAACCTACAGGGGCTCACTATTATTGTTTACATAAGATACAGTTGGGGAGGAAAGTATGACGAATAAAGATAAGGTTAAGGCAATTGAAATGGCTATAGCGCAGATTGAAAAGAGTTTCGGAAAAGGTTCTATTATGCGGCTTGGCGCAGAGGGTATTTCCGAAGGTCTCCAGATAATACCTACTGGCTCAATAACTCTCGATATTGCAACAGGGATTAGCGGTTACCCGAGGGGCAGGGTTATAGAAATTTATGGTCCTGAGGCTTCAGGGAAAACTACATTAGCATTATGTGCTATTGCACAAGCACAGAAGTCAGGTGGCAATGCAGCATTTATTGATGCTGAGCATGCACTTGATGTGAATTATGCACAAAAACTTGGCGTGAAAATAGAAGATCTCCTTATTTCACAGCCTGATACAGGGGAACAGGCTCTTGAGATTACAGAGGCTCTTGTGAGGAGCGGTGCCATTGATGTTATTGCAATAGATTCGGTTGCTGCTCTCGTACCAAGGGCAGAGATAGAAGGCGAGATGGGTGACTCTCTCCCGGGGCTCCAGGCACGGCTGATGAGCCAGGCACTGAGAAAGCTTACTGCTGCAATATCAAAATCACTTACCACAGTAATATTTATTAACCAGATAAGGATGAAGATAGGTGTTATGTTCGGCAGCCCTGAGACTACGACAGGTGGAAATGCATTAAAGTTTTATTCTTCTATGAGGCTCGATATAAGACGAATAGAAAATATTAAAGATAATCAGGAAGTTATAGGTGGAAGGGTAAGAGTCAAGGTAGTGAAAAATAAGGTTGCCCCTCCTTTTAAACAGGCTGAGTTTGATATATATTTCAATGAAGGGATTTCAAGATTTGGAGAAATTGTTGACCTTGGAGTTGAAAAAGGCATCATTGAAAAATCAGGAGCGTGGTATAGTTATGGTGGTAACAGAATCGGTCAGGGTCGGGAAAATGCAAAAGAGTTCTTGAGAAATAATGGGGAAGTTGCAAAGGAAATTGAAAACAAGATTATTGATTTATTTAACCTAAGGGGATAATCATGGAAATTAATGAGCTTTTGAAAAAGGCGCGATCGTTAGATGCCTCAGACCTTCATGTTAAGGTTGGTTCTCCGCCGATACTGAGGATTTACGGAGAGCTTACCCCTGTCACCTCAGAGAAGAGAGTAAGCGAGGAAGATGCATTAAATATAGCTCTTTCTGTTATGTCACCTGGACAGAAGGATATTTTCAAAAAGAAAAATGATATAGATCTTGCCTACAGCGTTCCAGGGCTCGGAAGGTTCAGGTGTAATGCATTCGTACAGAGGGGGACTGTAGGAATCGTCTTCAGAGTTATCCCTACCAGAATCCCTTCGATGGAGGAATTACTTCTCCCTGAGGTCATTAAGAAACTTTCTATGGAACAAATGGGCTTAATCCTTGTCACAGGAACAACCGGGAGTGGAAAAACAACAACCCTTGCTTCAATGATAGACCTGATAAATACAACCAGGACAGAACATGTTGTGACCATTGAAGACCCAATAGAATATCTCCACAGAGATAAAAAAAGTATTATTAACCAGAGGGAGATAGGAAGTGACACCGAGTCATTCAGTAAGGCTTTGAGACAGGCTCTCAGACAGGATCCGGATGTAATACTTGTTGGTGAAATGCGTGATTTTGAGACTATACAGACAGCACTGGTCGCGTCTGAGACAGGTCATCTTGTTTTGAGTACTTTACATACAATAGATGCAGTAGAGACAATCAACAGAATCATCTCTGTGTTTCCTCCTTATCAGCATAAGCAGGTGAGGATGCAACTTGCATCGGTGCTGAAAGGTATTATATCTATGAGGCTTGTGCCAAGAGCAGACGGAAAAGGTAGAGTTCCTGCAGTTGAGGTTCTTGTTGCCACGGTCACCGTAAAAGATTGTATCCTTGATCCGGATAAAACAAAACTGGTTCATGATGCAATTGCACAAGGAGCTATACACTGGGGGATGCAAACTTTTGACCAATCCTTATTTAATCTTTTCAAATCAGGGCTTATAACCTATGAAGAAGCACTGAGAAGAGCCACAAATCCTGACGATTTTGCACTGAAAGTAAGGGGCGTCCAGTCCACAAGCGACCTGACATTTGTTGATAAACCCACTGATAAAGAAAAGATGGACATTGAAAGATTTGGACGATAAGGCAAGGCAATATGCCTTGAAACTCCTGAGTTACAGAGGAAGAAGCGAAAAGGAACTGACAGAAAGGCTGATAAAAAAAGGTTTCCCTGAAACGGTGATTTTCTCTGCAATAAACTACCTAAGGCATATAGGTCTCATTGATGATATGTCATTAGCTGACTCTCTGAGAAGAGAGGCATTGACAATAAAATTACTTGGTTATCATGGAGCAAGAAGATTTATGCTCCACAGAGGTATACCTCAGCATATTGTTGATAGAGCGATTAACTCCTATGAAAAAGAAGACATAGAAAATGCTCAAAAACTTGTGGATAAAAAATACAGTCAATTAGAACACTATTCATTGGAAAAAGT
>JBGPQS010000111.1:0-4950 GCA_041489235.1 Thermodesulfovibrionia bacterium | reverse complement strand
CGCTAAAAACCAGCTTTTGTGGTGTTGAGAAAGGTTTTGATGGGCTTCAAGTTTTTCCACTAAAGTCTTATCTTTCATCTCATAGATATTTTCTCGGAGGCGACGCATACATTCATCAGCATAGTCTTTCATGAGCGTAGAGAGAGAGGTGAGTCTTTCCTCATCTTTTGGAGTGAAGTTATAGTGTTCTCTTATTTCTCTGAAGGTATTCATAGATTGAAAATCTTCATTTTCATATACCTGCCCAATGATTCAAGAACTTTTGAGTACAGAGTCATTTCTTTTTCTCTATAATCTCAGTTAAATAATTTGCAATGACAGTGTCATATCGTGATGTATGCCTGAAAACCTTTTTTGCAAGTTCTAACTTTGTCCTGTAACTCAAGTCTCCATTAAGGTTCTTCATCTCATCTACAATTTTATCATAATCTGATGGATCGACTAAGACAGCAACGTCCTGAAAGTTTTTTGAAGCTGAACGGAGCATTGTAGGTCCACCTATATCGATATTCTCTATAGCCTCTTCAAAGGTCACACCCGGCTTTGAGATTGTCTCTTCAAATGGATATAAGTTTACGACTACCATATCTATGGTATTAATCCCATGCTTCTTGATTTCCTCCATGTCCTTAGGATTGTTCCTTCTTGAGAGTAACCCGCCGTGGATCTTCGGATGGAGGGTCTTTACCCTTCCGTCAAGCATCTCGGGGAACCCTGTATATTCGGATACGTCTTTTACAGTGATGCCTGCTTCCCTTAAAGTCTTTGCTGTTCCGCCGGTTGAAAGTATCTCGACTCCCATTGAGCTCAGTGCCTTTGCAAATTCTACAATTCCCTTTTTGTTTGAAACACTTATCACCGCCCGTTTAATCGCTGACATCTATACCTCCTCATTTTTTTATGTATCCTTTCTCCATCATGCTTATATATTTTCCATCCCCTATAATGACATGGTCGAGAACCTTGATACCAATTATCTCACCTACACTTACCAGGCGTTCTGTTATTAATATGTCGTCACGGCTTGGGCTTGGATCACCGCTCGGGTGATTATGAACGAAGATAACAGCTGCTGCAGATTCTTTTATCGCGTCTCTGAATGCCTCACGTGGATGTATCAATGAGTGAGTGAGAGTTCCTTCAGAAATGCGGCAGTCTCTCACTATTTTGTTTTTTGCATCAAGCATTGCACACCAGAAGACCTCTTTCCTGAGATTCTTAAAACTGCTATAGTAGTATGAATATACGTCATGGCCTGATGAGAACACAGGCCCTTTTTCATTGGGTTTCTCAATCAATCTTTTTCCAAGTTCAAAGGCTGCCTTGAGTTGAGCGACCTTTGCTTTTCCCATGCCCTTGAAAGCAGTAAATTCTCCGGGAGATGCATTCTCGATTTTATTCAGATTCCCGAATGAGTTCAATATTTCTATTGCAAGGTCAACGGCGCTTTTGCCTCCGCCTCCTGTCCTGAGTATTATCGCAAGAAGTTGTGCCTCTGACAGGTTATGAGCGCCGTGTTTGAGCAGCCTTTCCCTTGGTCTCTCGCCTTCTGGCCAGTTTTTAATACTCTTATATCCCATATGTTCAATCACCAATAACCAATCCGCCTCAGGCGGAACAATAACCAAATAAGATGGAGAAATTTTAGCATCCGAGTCAATCATTGTAAAGTGGTTTAATTGACGGTATTTTATTCCCTGTGATAACATTACACATGGCATTATCTTATTAAATGGAGGAAATATGTTTATTAAGGTAGGAGAAAGACATCAGAGAAACAACAGCGGCTTTACCCTCGTTGAGCTCCTTGTTGTTATGGTCATTATCGGTATTTTAGCAGCTCTTGTTTTTCCGAGATTAATCCCCAAGGTTGGAAAGGGTAAACAAGCTGCGGCAAAGGCACAGATAGAGCTTCTTGGACAGGCACTTGATCAGTTCAGGCTTGATACCGGCAGATATCCTGCTACTACAGAGGGGTTGAATGCACTTATGGTTGACCCCGGTGCACCGAATTGGGACGGACCTTATTTAAAGAAGGCAGTGCCCAATGACACATGGGGAAGGCCTTATGTGTATCAGTCGCCAGGAAATCATGGAGATTACGACCTTATATCTTATGGGGCTGATGGTTCACCTGGTGGAGAAAGCGATAATAAAGACATCACAAGCTGGGAATAGCAGTAAGATTTTAAAATGATATCTTTTGAAAATACTAAAAGGGAGGCTTTATGATAGATGAAAAATTTTTTAAAGAGCAGCTTTCAGCACTAAAAGGACATATTGATGCAAGAGTGGATGGACTTGAAAAAAGAATGGAGACCACAGAAGGACTTTTAAAGAAGATCTGGATAGAGGTAGAAGCTATCAGGGGTGATATAAGATTGATTGCAGAAGGGCATGTGATGCTGTGAAAAATTTGGTAGGTTCGAATATGAGTACATAAGACATGCTACGGAGATGAAGCACGACGTTCTTACGCTCTATAAACTTACATATGGAGAACTTGAGCGAAGGGTAAGGGAGTTGGAGAAGTCAAAGGTAAGCTGAATCAAATAAACTGACATTTTTTGTCACCCATATTACCGTAAATGGTATGCAACGGCTTTTTTGTTAACGGTAAGATGTCATAATAAATTGAGAATCAAATTTTCTAACTTATTGATTTATCTTCTGCTTTTTAACCATTCTTTTTAAATTATTAACAGTGTAGTATTATTTCAAAATTGGCATAAAGCTTGCTTATCTATTAGTAATTGTTCTATGATTTTAAAGGAGGTGATGAGAGCTGATGGTTTTTGGTGGCATTCCTGAGGATTCATCAGAGCTTCAGGTCGGAATCGACTCGAACCGAGAGGACATGGGCTTAAATCCTGATCCTTTGGAGGAACTAAAGGTTAAGGAGGATGATCCCATGTGGTGTTTGGAATCCTCAAGCCTTGATTGGCTTCTTGAAGATGGATAACATGCCTACGACTCGTAGAGCAATGCCACTGATTAGTGTAGTAAATAGAGCAGGCTTGAGCCTGCTAAAATCAATAAAAGGAATCTTTTAAAAAGGAGGTAAGAAATGTTTAAGATGATTCAAAAGATGAAGGAAAGAGACAACAGAGGTTTCACCCTGATTGAGCTCCTGATTGTCGTGGCGATTATCGGTATTCTGGCAGCCATAGCTGTTCCTGCGTATCTTGGTGCACAGGAAAAGGCAAGGAAGTCGAATGCAATTAAGGCGGCTGAATCAGCCGAGCCGGATTTGCAGCACTGGCTCAATTCAGCCATGAAGGGTGCAGTTACCGGATCTCCTGGTTCTCTCTTAATAGAGGTTGATTCAAACTGGAACGGAACGGTTGCCCTCCCAGATATGACCAACGCTGCCCTTTTCGGTGTGGGAGCCAATGCTGCTACTTCAGTTGTAATGCAGTATATCACTGCCAGGTGCGGCGGGGCCGGGATGAGCGGCATTGAGACCTCCCCTTGGGCAGGCATGGGTACCCTCGCAGCCGCTCTGCCGCTCTTTGCACAAGCAGCGCTGGCAACATGCCCAGTCCCACCATTAGCAGGTTTAACCGGCCAGGTTGAGTTATCCCCTTCAACCGCTTCAACCATTACAATCAGGCCTACTGACAACGGTCCCGGCGGTGGCGGAGCTGCTCCTATATCAATGCTCAAATGCAAGGTTGTTTCATCTGAATGAGGTTTAGCGCTGAAGAGGTGGGGAAACCCACCTCTTCTTTATTTTTGCAAAAGATTTAAGGTGAATAAGAATTATTGTGCGAAATACATTTTTTTAGTAAAATGGGAAAATGGATAAACGTGGATTTACATTAATTGAGCTTCTTGTCGTAATAGCTATCATCGGTATATTAGCAGGAGTTGCAGCAACTGCATACATAGGGTCAGCTAAAAATGCTGCGCGGTCAGAGGCATATAGTAATCTTCAATCCCTGCGGCTTCTTGAAGAGCAGTTTTTTGCGGAGAATTCTTGTTATGAACCTTTAGTTGGTGGAGTTTGTCCAGCTGGTAATAATAACTACAATTATACAGCTACTGAACCCCCTGCTGCCAACACAATAGAAAACGTTTTGCGGGGATTTAGACCTGGAGGCTGTCGTAATTGTCCAGCACCATATGGTTTAAGCTTTACCTATAGCATAACCCAAAATGTAGCTCTTCCGCCTGGCGTTGTTCCGGTTCCATATGGTGGAGCAACAGTAGCTCAAACTCCCTGTTTTGTTGCAAGAGCCACAGGTGTTGCTGGTACACGGGTCGCTGGTGATGTATTTGCGATTGACTGCAATAATAATAGAAACTTCTGATACAATATCTCAGATATATATATTACCAGTCAAATCTTTAACCTATCTCTACATTATCGAATCTTTTGATACTCAGACGCAGTGAGATAGCAGTTATCGCCATATTCATGAGAAGTAAGGTAAATATCACAGCTCCAATCATAAACCACGTCTTATCAGTAAATTCAATAGTGGCTGCTTCCTTGAGAAAATATAAAAAAATCGGAACTATCTCTAAGGTTAAGGTGAACAGTATGAGTAAAAATGAAATAACCATGTAGATGGCGCTGCCGGTCCTCGTTTGTTCTTTTGCACTGTAACTCATTGAACGCCGTAAATCAGAAATACTGAACACAAGTGCCAAACTTACGAATGAGAGACACAACAACGTGGTCGTCATGATTTCAAGTAACAACAGTGGTTTTTCAATATTGATAAAAAGTGAAGAAGATACAGTTAATAGTTGTCCGAATAAAAATATAGGAATGAAGAAGAAAAAGAATTTTGTCCAGATATATCTCTTTGGAGTTACGGGAGAGGTTTTAATTACCCATAAGGAATTCCCCTCAGAGGAGATTGCAGGATACACAAGTCTTGAGCACAACGAAGTAATGATAAGCAGTATCAAGCCAAGATTAAAGAATGAGATTATGTATTT
>JBGPQS010000110.1:0-4997 GCA_041489235.1 Thermodesulfovibrionia bacterium | reverse complement strand
TCTTGTATTGTCTTGATCTGGGCATCTGTTATATCCCAGAGCCTCAAGCGCTGTTTCGCAGCCTCAACTATTACTTCAGCATCCTTTGAGAGCATTCCGCCAAAATGGGAATCTTTCATATCTCTATTTTTCCCTGCCCATTTAAGGAGGTTTATAAACTCCTGTTGTGTTGCAAATAGCTCGGGACTGTAAATCTCTGCAAGCGGCTCACCCTTTTTCACATACCTGCCTGTGTAATCCACAAAAAGTTTTTCGATCCAGCCTTCAATTTTGGTATTAATGGTTGTAAGCTTTCTTTCATCATACTCAACGCGGCCTACTGTTCTAATAATCTTTTGGAGAGGTTTCATCGACACTTCAACGGTCTTGACGCCTATCAATTGCTGCTTTTCAGGAGAAATCTCAACTGTTGGGGTTTCTTCTGTCTCTTTCTGTTCTTTTGATTGCTCTTTTACTGTCTGAGATATTTGGCCTTCCCCGTGTCCCTTATGTTCTGAGGCTGATTGTGATTTTGCAGATTCAACAGCTTTACCTTGTAAAAATGTCTTTAATGAAGTGGCTTTTAAAAAGTAAAAAAAGATTCCAGATACTAAAAGTAATCCCAAAGCAACAATTATTATCAAATTTCTTTTCTTCATTTTTTATCTCCCTGACTACTGACTACTGACCCCTGACTACCGATTCCTGCTATTGCCTCAAGCCTTGCTATTGCCTTTTCCCTCTCTGCAAACTGCCCCCAGTATAAGAGCTCAAAGTCAATGACGGATTTGAGCCGGTTTATCACAGTAATAGCCTCAACCTTTCCTGATGAATAGCCAGCAATGGCTAATTCAAAGTCCTGATAGATTTTGGGAATAAGACCATTCTTATACAAATCCATGAGCTTCTCTGCTGTCTTGCACATGGAATAATTATCCCTGATGGCTGAAGCAATCATAAGTTTTGTTGACTCAAGTTCATTCTTTGTTTCTGAAAGGGATGCTTCTGCTTCTAAAACAGCCTGTCTTTGTTTTGTCCTGTAGAAGAGAGGAATATTGAGAGTTGTTGTCAGGCTCCACATATCTTCAAACTCGCCACCACGTCTAAAATAGCCTGCGTTGAGCGTGAAATCAGGATAGTATTCTCTTTGAGCCATCTTGACCTTTGCCTCTGCCGAGGCAATCATCTTCTCTTTAGATTTTACTTCAGGGGAATTTTCATAGGCGATTCTTAGAAGATCATTGATACTCTGAATCAATAAAGTATTGACAGGAGCAGAAGGTCTGCCAAGGGGAGCACTCACACTTCTGCCTATGGTTGTATTAAGCATTGCCTCTATAGATTGTATTTTCTGATTTTGCATCTCTTCTTTCTCAATGAGCATGTATTTTTCCGTCTGGGCCATTATTACTTCTTGCTGGGCTCCCATTCCTGCTGAGTAGCGAGCAAGAGCTGCATCTTCGATCCTTGAAAAGAAAGCGGTTTTATCTCTAAGAAGATCTATACTTTTGTAAGCAAGAAACAGGTCATGGTAAAGCTCTTTAACTTTTGCCATCGTTTTTAGTCTCACAGTCTTACGTGATGCCTCTAAGCTTTCAGCATCACTGGCAGCCATCTCCCCTTTTAACGAGAGCTTACCCGGGAAAGGAAACATCTGAGAGGCAGAGAACATCCATTGTGCATCTGAAGACTTACCATAGGTATATCTTTTGAATCCTTCGTTCTGATAGCCGAACATGAACATTGGGTCAGGGAGGCTTGTAACTTGTGGTATCCTGTATTTTGATGCAGCAGCCCTGAATTCAGCGGCACGTATCTCAAAATTATTTTTTAATGCTTCGTCTATTAAATCCTGAAGATTCAACTCTTCTGCGAAAACAGAGGGTGTAAACAGTAAATAGTAAGCAGTAAAGAAGAAAAATACAGAGCACAGAACAAAAAATGTAATACGCAACCCTTTACTCATTACGGGTTTTCTACTTTGCATCCACTGTAAATTTCATTGTAGAAGTCTTAGCAGCACGTGTTACTTTTACCGCAATATTCCAGGAGCCAGACATAGAAAGGTTCATCTTTGCCCTATACTCATTCCCTTTTAATTCGGTATCTGTTTTATAGTTCATTGCAGGCATTCCTGGCATAGCTGGCATTGAATATTCAACCTTTACTTTTGCATCTGTCACATATTTTCCAGAGGCATCCTTAATCTCAATCTTCATGTTATTGTCACCAACAACAGGTGGATTTTTGTCAATTCTCACCATCACATCATATTCACCTGCTTTTTTATTTACCTCATAATCTTTTGCGTGGGCAATACTTGAAATAAAGAGCATTGCCACTGCCACAACTGCGCACAGTTTTTTCATAATCTTACCCTCCTTTTTACTCATTATAAGAAAATAGAGTGAAATTGTATATAGCTCTCTATGATTATATTATCACTTCTTTTGGAAGTTTTTAGAATATAGAGCAAGCAACATAGATGCCACGGTATAACATATTGATATTATTATTAAATTAGAAACAGTTTAATAATTTTACCATGCACTTTGCCTTTCGGCATGGCATTTTGTCTGAAAGTATTAAGATGAATATTTTTGAAGAATTTGCTAAGATTCAATGGTTCGATATAATACAAAGTAACCGCATAAGAGGAGGTAACTATGGTATCACTTGCGATACTTGTTATCATTGTAATCTTTTTGGTGATTATCTTTGCACTCATTGCAATTTATAACAAACTCATTCGCTTAAGAAATACGGTGAAGTCTTCATGGTCAGATATTGATGTGCAACTTAAGAAGAGATATGATCTGGTGCCAAATCTTGTTGAGACTGTTAAAGGCTATGCTGCACATGAAAAGCATGTTTTTGAAAAGGTCACCGAGGCACGGTCAAAGGCAATACATGCATCATCACCTGCTGATAAAGCGAAGGCTGAGAATATGTTGACAGACACGTTAAAGAGTCTTTTCGCTGTTGCAGAGGCATATCCTGAGCTGAAGGCTAATACGAACTTTCTACAACTCCAGTCTCAGTTAAAGGAACTGGAAGACAATATAGAATATGCAAGAAGATATTACAATGCTATAGTTCGTGACTATAACATCATGATAGAATCAATTCCATCAAATATAGTTGCATCTACTTTCAGATTTGAAAAAGAAGAATTCTTTGAACTGGAGGCCCCAGAGGTCGAAAGAAAGCCTGTAAAGGTGAGTTTTTCATAGAGATATATTCAAAAAACTAAAAGTAAAGAGAGATGTCATATCTTGTTAATAAAAACCTCTGGATAACTCTCAGTATACGCATCCTATCATTATCTGTATTGGGTCTTTTTGTTATTCCTGTTTTTGCAGCTGAAAAAAACCCAATAGACCAAATACTCTCTGAAGGTGAATATCAAAAAATTGATGATATACTCCAGAAAAGACAGGTTTTTACCGGCTCTCAGGACTTTACCATTAACAGATTCCATTCAGATATAACTATTAATGAAGATTCATCTTTTAGTGTTAAAGAAGCCCTACAGGTTGAGTTTCATCGTCAAAAGCATGGGATATACAGAGAGATTCCCTTTAGATATAGAGATGAACTTGGAAAAATTATAAAGACTCCAATAGATGTGTTATCTGTTTCTGATGAGTCAGGTAAAAAATGGAAGTATAAAATCACCAGACAAGGCAATGTCATTAATATAAGAATTGGTAATGCAGAAAAATATGTTACAGGGAAGCAAACTTATATAATCTCATACAGACTTGAAAATGCTCTCCTGTTTTTTGATGACCATGATGAGCTTTACTGGAATGTGACAGGTAATTACTGGAGGTCTCAAATAAAAGAAGCTTCAGCAAATGTTACTCTTTCAATAAAGAATAAGAGCCCGAACTTATGGGCAGCATGCTATACAGGTAGTGTTGGTTCAAGAAAGTCCGAATGCGGATTTAAGACCTATAACAATAGTGGTGAATTTTTTACAAAGAAAAATCTCAATGAAGGTGAGGGACTCACTCTCGCATTTGGATGGGATAAAGGACTCGTATCTCCTCCATCTTTCTTGAAGAGATTTTTATGGACGATAGATATAAGAGAGAATTGGGTATTTTTATTACCACTTTTTTCTCTGATAGTTATGATAAATCTATGGTATCAGCGAGGACGAGATCCGAAAGAAAAAAATGCTGTCACCGTTATATACGAACCTCCCAAATATAACAATAGGCCTCTCTCACCTGCAGAGGTGGGAGCACTCATTGACGAAAAACTTGATCCAAGAGACATCACATCAACTATTGTCGGTCTTGCAGTAAAGGGCTATATAAAGATAGAAGAAACAAAAAAAGAGGGTTTGATATTTGACTCGACTGATTACTACCTGTCAAAGATCAAAGAGCCTGATGATAATCTGAGCCTTTTTGAAATAGAGATGATGAAAGACATATTTCCTGGTTCATTGCCGGGCGTACGTGTCTCAGATATGAAAAATAAATTCTATACGAACTTAGAAACATTAAAAGAGACCCTTTATGGCGAGCTCGTGAGAAAGGGATATTTTCTGAGAAGCCCTGAAAATATAAGAAAGTTTTATGTAAAAGCAGGAATAATCATTATAGTGTTCGGCATATTTTTTACCGCTGCATTACTCACACCGCATTCTATTGGGAAAAGCGTGATTGCATGGATTATGGCGGGTCTGCCGATACTTGGATTCTCAAGGGTAATGCCTGCAAAGACAAAGGCTGGTTCTTCTGCATACATGGATATTTTAGGTTTTCAGGAATTTATGAATCGTGCAGAAAAAGACAGACTTGAGAGAATAAAAGATAAAGACCTTTTTTCTAAATTCTTACCCTATGCAATTGCGCTTGATGTTGCTGATAACTGGGCTAAAGCATTTGAAGGTATTTACCAGGAACCACCTCAATGGTATACATCACCTGGAGGCTTCAGGACCTTCAGCCCATATAGTTTCTCTCATTCCTTAAGTTCGGTAACCTCAAGTCTCTCCTCGG
>JBGPQS010000109.1:0-5020 GCA_041489235.1 Thermodesulfovibrionia bacterium | reverse complement strand
GCTTTTGATCTCGTGAAGAAGGTTTATGTAATAGCTCAGGTCAAGATTGGGATGGAGTCCTCCCTGAATGAGTATCTGCGTGCCTCCTAAGTTTATGGTCTCTTCTATCTTTTTGAAAAGTTCATTTTTACTGAGGAGGTATGCCTCTGGGTCGCCTTCATCTTTCCAGAAGGCACAGAAGCGACATCTGTTTATACAGATATTTGTGTAATTGATATTCCTGTCTATAATAAATGTGACAATGTTTTCAGGATGAAATCTTTTTTTCATATCATCAGATCTCTGGCCAAGCTCAAGTAAATCAGCATCCTTGAATATCTTTAAGCCTTCTTTTTTCGTAAGGCGTTGAGTATGTTTCTTTGATATGTTGTTTATCACTTTTAACTCTTAGCTTTTAACTTTTTATAAAAAGAATCTCTTTCAATAGGAATCTTCCCTGCCATCTTTATTAAATGAATGAGTTGTTCCGGTGTCATTGACTCACTGGACAGGGCACCAGCTGAATGGGTAATCTTCTCTTCTATAACGGTACCGCTCAGGTCACTTGCCCCAAAATGAAGCGCAAGCTGGGATATCTTTTCTCCAAGCATAATCCAGTAGGCAGTGATATGAGAAAAATTATCAAGTACAATTCTGCTTACCGCAATAGTCTTAAGGTCATCTATGCCAGATGAATAAAAGCCTCTTATTTCAGTCCCCTTTGGATGATAGGAAAGTGGAATGAATGCCTGGAAACCACCTGTTATGTCCTGGAGTTCTCGGAGTCTGAGAAGATGGTCAACTCTATCTTCATAAGTTTCGATGTGTCCATAAAGCATCGTTGCATTTGTCTTAATGCCTAACTTGTGTGCTGTCTCAATTACTTTGAGCCATCTCTGTCCTGAAATTTTTTCAGGACAGAGTCTGTTTCTTATTCTGCTACTAAATATTTCTGCGCCTCCTCCTGGCATCAGGTCAAGACCGTGCGTTTTTAAAGCAATCAGCGTCTCTTCAAGACTGAGGCCACTGATTCTTGACATATAATCTACCTCTACCGCGGTAAATGCTTTTATACGGAGTTTCGAAAAATGCTTTTTTATTAATGAGAGAATTTTCAGATAGTATTCAAATGGCCAGTCAGGATGGAGCCCCCCAACAATGTGGACTTCACTAATTCCCCCCTTCCCCCTCGGTTGCGAGTCGTACCGACCTTTATTAAAGGGGGGTGAGGGGGGATTAGTAAAATCTGAGTAATAAGATTCGATTTTCTGGATTATTTCTTCTAAAGTGAGTTCAAATGCACCTTCTTCTCCCTTTGAACGGCTGAAGGCGCAAAACCTGCACCGGTTCACACAGATATTTGTGGGAGTGACATGCCTGTTTCTGATAAAAGAAACTCTTTTACCATTCTTTTTCTCAGCTACACTCGAAGCAAGGGCTCCAAGGGAAAAGATGTCGTCTGTCTCAAATAAGGTAAGTGCCTCATCCCGAGATACCCTTCTGCCTGCCAATACTTTATCCCTAATCTTTTTAAACATACACAATTATAAATCAAAAGACATCTCAAAGACCAAAGAAGGGAGATTCGATGTTGAAGGATATTGCATGAGAGGGTTGACATAGTCTAAGGCAGCGTTTACTGTATCCTTTAAAATGAGCAGAGGTATCAAGCAGAAGGTATATGATATCGTGGTGGGTTCAAACCACAAGCTCACACCTGTCGAAGTGGAGAAGATGGTTGTTGCTGAAACAGGAGCGGATAGGAAAGTGATAAAAGCTGCTATCAAAAACTTGTCTGCGAAGGTGTACTTCACTATAGCTTTTTAGGTACCAGCTTTCTTGAGATTTCTATGGACAAACCATTTCGAGTTTCCAGGAGAATTGTGATTAAGCCTCCTGATAAAACATATATTTCTGATGGAAATGATATTGTCATTGATATAAAGTCCGGTACAGCCTTTGGAGATGGAGGGCATCCCAATACCTATCTCGTTTTGCGGGCATTAGATAGCATGTTCTCAAGTTCAAATTACATAAAAGATATGGCTCTCTCAAAGGCACTTGATGTTGGAACCGGAACAGGGATACTGGCTATAGCTGCAGCCAAGCTTGGGATGAAGAGCGCAACTGGGCATGCCTCGTTTTGAGTAAACCCCGTACCTCACTCTAAAGGAGAAGTACCATGTGAGATTGAGTCCATTCCATCGGGCAAGCCCCAATTATGCTTATTGACAGCGTTATGAGTTTTATGTTTCAATAATACTGCTTTTAAAAATGGCCCTGTGAGGCCAGAAAGGCAAAGGAGTCAGCGTGAGCTGCAAAAATTCAGATAGCCAATAAGCCTTCCACTCAGCATGAGGGGAAGGCTTTTTTATGGGGTATTGATAACATGCCAAAAGAACTCATGAATAAAAAAGATATTGACAGGGCTTTAATGAGGATGGCACATGAAATAATTGAAAAGAACAAGGGAACAGAGAAACTCTGTCTTGTTGGCATCCAGAGAGGTGGAGTACATCTTGCAAAAAGGCTTGCCTCAAAAATAAAGCAGATCGAACAAAAGAGCATACCTGTTGGCTTACTCGATATCGCACTTTACAGGGATGACCTGAATATACGAAAGGAGCAGCCTGTTGTCAGGAGGACCGAGGTTCCATGTGAGATAACAGATTTGAAGATTATACTCGTGGATGATGTCCTCTTTACAGGGAGATCAATAAGGGCAGCAATGGATGCATTGATGGACCTCGGAAGACCCGCGTGTATCCAGCTTGCAGTTCTGATTGACAGAGGACACCGTGAACTTCCGATTAAGGCTGATTATGTGGGAAAAAATATGCCTACCGCATTGAGTGAGACAGTTCAGGTGCAGCTTAAGGAAGAAGGGTTGGAAGACAGGGTAATACTCGAAAAAAAATAGGCAGTGAGGGGTAAAGTATGTTAAATAAAAAAGACCTACTCGGCATAAAGGAACTCTCTGTGGAAGAGATAAACCTTATCCTTGATACAGCCGCAGGGTTCAAGGACGTGCTTGGAAGAGATATAAAAAAGGTTCCCACCCTGCGTGGGAAGACTGCGGTTAACCTCTTTTTTGAACCTTCAACCAGGACAAGGACGTCTTTCGAACTTGCAGCAAAGAGGCTCAGTACAGATGTGATAAACTTCTCTGTACCAACAAGTAGTGTTGTCAAAGGAGAGAGCCTCATTGATACAGCCCTCACTGTTCAAGCCCTCGGTGCAGATTTTATCATAATAAGGCATTCCTCATCAGGGGTACCTCATCTTCTTGCAAAGAAGCTTGTGGCCTCCGTGATCAATGCAGGTGACGGGACAAATGAGCATCCTACCCAGGCACTTCTCGACGCCTTCACTATAAAAGAAAAGAAAGGAAAAATCGAAAGACTTAAGATTGCAATTGTAGGAGACATCATTCATAGCAGGGTTGCAAAATCAAATATCTATAGCCTGATAAAGCTTGGTGCGATGGTGAGGTTGATTGGACCCCCAACCTTGATACCGAAGGAGATTGAAGGCATTGGTGTTAAGGTTTTCCACGATATGAATGCCGGCCTGAAAGATGTGGATGTCGTAATGATGCTCAGGATACAGATGGAGAGGCAGGGCAAAGGGTTTTTCCCGTCCACAGAAGAATATTTCAAAAACTGGGGACTCACACCGGAAAGACTTTCCCTTGCAAAGGGTGATGTGATCGTCATGCACCCTGGTCCTATGAACCGCGGAATCGAAATTACCTCAGAGATTGCGGATGGCCCGCAATCAGTAATTCTTGAGCAGGTGACTAACGGCATTGCTGTCAGAATGGCAGTGATGTATCTTCTTTCAGGAGTAAAAAGATGAATATTGTCATAAAAAACGGACATATTGTCGACCCTTCTCAGAAGATTGACGGAATTGGTGATGTGGTGATTGAAGATGGGAAGATAAAAGAAGTCAAAAGTCAAAAGTCAAAAGTCAAAAGTCAGCAGACAAATCCCCCCTCACCCCCCTTTACTAAAGGGGGGCAAAGGGGGATTAAAGATCCTGACCTCCGAACCATTAATGCAGAAGGACTTATTGTCGTCCCGGGACTTATCGACATGCATGCGCATTTGAGGGAACCTGGTTTCGAATATAAGGAGACAATAAAAACAGGAACTGCTGCTGCTGTCAGAGGTGGTTTTACAACAGTCTGCTGTATGCCAAACACATATCCTGTGAACGATAACGCAAGTGTCACAGAATTCATTATACGAAAGGCTGCACGTGAAGGCTTATGCACTGTTTATCCAATTGGTGCAATAACCAAAGGCCAGAAAGGCGAAGAGCTCGCAGAGATGGGTGCAATGAGGAATGAGGGATGTATTGCATTTTCTGATGATGGATATCCGGTGATGAACAGCCTGATGATGAGAAGGGCATTTGAGTATTCAAAATCATTTGGTGTACCGATAATCTCTCACTGCGAGGATTTGACACTCTCTGAAGGCGGGGTGATGAACGAAGGCTTACTGTCTGTGACACTTGGACTCAAAGGTATTCCATCTGAAGCAGAAAAGATAATAGTGTACAGAGATATCATGTTAGCAGAACTTACCGGCGGAAAGCTCCATGTTGCTCATGTATCAACAGAGGGATCAGTAGAGTTAATAAGGGATGCAAAGAAGCGGGGAACACATGTTACTGCAGAGACGTGCCCCCATTATTTTAGTCTCACGGAAGATGCGGTAAGAGATTATGATACAAACGCAAAAGTGAATCCTCCTCTGCGGACCAAAAGAGATATAGATGCCGTAAAAGAAGGGTTACAAGATGGCACAATTGATGTGATTGCAACTGACCATGCACCACATCACAGAGATGAAAAACTCAAGGAATTTGACCTTGCACCATCAGGCATCTCAGGCCTTGATACAGCGCTGAGTTTAAGTATAAGGCTTGTTGAGGAAGGGGTTTTAACCATGAGCCAGCTCATAGAGAAGATGACTTTGAATCCATCAAGGATTCTTGGTCTTCCACTTTATGGTTTAAAAGGTATGCTAAG
>JBGPQS010000108.1:0-5035 GCA_041489235.1 Thermodesulfovibrionia bacterium | reverse complement strand
GAGAAAATACAAAATTTTTGGGAGTAGATAAATACCATTTTGTAAAGGTTTCCCTTTCAGGGAGCCGGTGAAAAGTTACATTCAGCTCAATAGTTGGGAAATGTCTACTGTAATATTCAAGCCAGTAGGTTTTTGATAGATCTTCTGGATAAAAATTCTTCCTCCAGTGATCGTACAGAAAACCGCTGCAGCCTATCTTTAAATCTGCCACTCTGTTAATATTTTATCATATAAGGGGCTTTACATGCTATAGCTTCCCGAATCCAGATATGGCAAGCACTTGACCTGTTTACACATTTCTGGTAACTTTTAAGTGTTATAGAGGAGACGACATGGCTATAAGCAGAGACCTTCTGGACATATTAGCATGCCCCAAATGCAAAGGGGATCTTAAACTTACAGAAAAAGAGGACGGCCTGATATGCGAAAAATGCAAACTTCTTTATCCGATAAGAGATGGCATACCTGTGATGCTGATTGATGAAGCAGTAGCCTATAAACCATAGTGCATCTGGTTCGCAGAATTTACAATTTGCAGGACATAGGATAAAAAAAATGGAATATCAGGAATTAGACCCAAGACTGCCTTTGATACAGAATGCTGACCTTCATGGTAAGGTGGTTCTTGTGAGATTCGACCATAATGTGGTGAAGGGTGGTGTCATCAGAGACCCCTACAGGATAGACCGCACTCTTGGTACGCTTTATAACATTGTAGAGCGTGGTGGCAGGCCGATTCTTATGACCCATGTAGGAAGGCCAAGGGACAAAAAGACAGGAGAGATTATCTGCAAGTCAGGAGAATCAGTAGAACCAATCATTGACTATCTTGAACATAAATTACATACAAAGTTTTATATCCCTAAGTTTGCTATCGACCCTAAGTCTGGAATCCCTGGCATCGATACGTCAATCAACCTTGCTATTCGTGAACTCAGGGAGAGGAAAATAGGGGGAATATACCTCCCTAACACACGCTGGTTCCAGGGTGAAGAGGCAGAGGGTGAGGTCAGAGAAAAATTTGCCATTCAGCTTTCGGGTCTTGCAGACATTTACATAAATGATGCATTCGGTTCGTGGCAGCCACATGCCTCAACATACGACATCACAAAATATCTTCCCTCTTATGCAGGCTTTTTAATGCAGCAGGAGATCATAAATCTGACTTCTGTCATTAATCCGCAGAGACCATTTATGGCGGTTGTTGCGGGAGCAAAGTACGACACAAAAATAAAACCACTTTACGCAATTTACGAGAAGGTTGACCATTTGATCTTAGGTGGCGTGATATATAACACATTTCTCTGTGCAAAATATGGAATCACAATAGAGGGCGTTTCGGAAAAAGATATCGTTGCGGCACAAGACCTTGTTGAGAAGGACAGGGCGAATAGAAAGATTATCGAGCTCCCCTATGTTGTTGAGTCTGAGACCATGGAAGGCAGGATAGAGGGGAAATACAGGACTGTATCCACAAAAGAATTTAAAGAAGGTAAGAAATACGGATATATTCTTGATATAGATCCGGAATCATTTAAGGACCCGGGTGTAGGAGAAAGCATCTTGAGCGCAAAAACTATATTTGTGAATGCAGTGATGGGATATACACCACATTTCTTCGCAGGTTCAGAGGCGCTTGACAGGACTATAGACCAGAACAGAATTGCGATTAAGATGTACGGTGGCGGTGACACATTACAGGAGTTCAAGAACCTTTGCCCCGGACTTTATTTGTCAGTCCTCGACAATACACAGTATTACTTCTTTACCGGTGGTGGTGCTGTCCTGACAGCGATAGAAGAGGGGAGCCCTTATGGACTTAAGCCTGTCCAGGCCTTGATGGAAAAGAGTCAGAAAAGCATGTAATCTTTTTATTTACCCTTCTTAGGTGGTTTAATTACTCTTCTTTTCTCCTCTACCGGTTCCTCTTTATCTTTTTTTAACGTTATGTCCCTTACAAATTCAGCACACCTGATGTCTCTGGCTGAGAGAGAAAATTTCTTCTGACAGGTTTCCCTCCATGCACATATTGCACATATACTTATTTCTGTTGCACTCATTGGTTCCTCCTGAAGTACCAGCTTAATACCTTCTCGATATTTGCAGCGACACTATCCTTTGCATTTATTATAAATAGCTTATCCTTTAACTGGAAGAGTTCTTTTTCCATCCTCATAATCTTTGGAGGATTCACATGCCGCAGCTTCAACTCTTCATCAAACATGAGTACGATCTTGTCCTTCATCCTCAGTTCTGTATCCACAAAGAAAATACTCATCTCCGGTGATAGATCAGAAACCCTGTCGAAAAAAGCAGATATTTCTTTTTGATATATCTGTTTTGGAGGAGATGATTTTATCTCCATGTATACTATTGACCCGTCTACCTTTGCAATGAGGTCATAGTCACCACCCACTTTTGGCCTCTTAAATCGTATCCCCCATATTGCCTCTGCAGCAAATTCCTTTTTAAAAATCTCTGCAACATACCACTCAAGTGTCTCACCAAAACTCTTTATCTTACCTATTGAAAGTCTAAAACCCCCGGATAGTTTTTCAACAAGGCCCATATTTCTTAAATATTCGATATAGTCTTTTGTAACCTCTAACGTTGCATATCGTGTCACATCCTCAAGTCTGAAAAACTTCTGATTCTTGATTACATCCCGCAGAAACAGGCGAAAAGAATATTTCTTCAGCATCTCATAAAAGTTATCAATGAATTTATTGTCCGGTAGGAGCAAGTCTTCTGAAGGTTCTTTTTTATAGATTCTGAAACCCCTGCGTTTTAGAAGCACATCAAGTGGCGGGGTAAGTTCTGAAAGTGACTTTCTGAGCCTTCTTATCTCGTCACGAAGGGATTGAAATTCATCAAAAGAGTTATTTTCAGACATTACGGATAAATTTAACTGCTATTCTTCGGTGCCTGGGACCATCAAACTCACAGAAAAAGATGGATTGCCATGTACCTAAGAGCAGCTTGCCATCGTCAACTATTACATTTACAGACGTGCCAACAATAGTCGATTTTACATGGGCATCAGCATTACCTTCCCTGTGAAAATAATTCATTTCATGTGGTATAAGCCTGCTGAGGGTATTCAGTATATCACGTTGTACGCTTGGGTCAGCACCTTCATTGATTGTTATTCCTGCAGTTGTATGAGGAACATAGAGATAACAGACGGCATTTGAAATCTCTGCTTCTTTTACAACCTCCTGTACTATTCCTGTAATATCAATAAATTCAGTTCTCGACTTGCTCCTCACATTGATGTATCTGACCATTTAACCCCCCATAATAAATTAAAAATATAAAATTGTGAAAATCCTTTATTTTGTTTTTTAAAGTTATTCATTTTACATTTTTCTGAATACTTCTTCATAGAACTTCTTATCAACAGTAAATTCAATAGCTAACGTAACAAGATTCTCCGGGAGACTGAATTCTTTGAGTCTCATTATATCTTTTTCAGTAGTAACAATCCAATTGGCACCACTCTGTTCTGCACTCTTTTTGATGATCTCCAAATCCTTCATTCTATATCTGTAATGGTCTCTGTAAATTTTAAACCCCGTTAACTCGACACCTGAGGTGAAGAGGGTCTGTATGAGCGATTCTGGATTGCCTATGCCACAGAAACCAAAAAACTTTTGCTCTTTTGCCCACTCAAGAGGCAGTACTTCTCCCGTGGTTGTTATAAATTTTGAAGGGTGGTGTTCAGCCAAAAATATCGATGCTCTTGAGTTATAGAGCTTTATTTCTTCAATCAGATCATTGACTATCGACTGCCCATGGGTCGTAGACTGACTCATGACTGGATTATCCATCTTTGTCAGCACTATAATATCAGGCCTGTTTATTGCAATGAGAGGCTCTCTCAGCTGACCGAGCGGAAGCAATCTTCTGTTCCCAAATGGGTTCTTGCCATCTATGAGGAGGATGTCTCTATCTCTGAAAAGATTCCAGTGCTGAAAACCGTCATCAAGGATGAAAAGGATTTGAGATTTGATCCCGAAACAAGTTCGGGATGAGATTTGAGATTTGAGATTTTGAATTGCAAAGATGCCACCTTTATACCTGTCCGGACATTTTATTATCGGTACATCTTTTAATTTTTCAGCCATAAGAACAGGTTCATCTCCTCCCTCTTGTTCGCTCACCAGTGGTCCATCGCCTTTGCTTATGAAACACGGGCCTTTTATTTTACCCTTATATCCTCTTGTGAGAATACAAGGTTTAAATCCGCGTTTTTTTGCTTCCTCTGCGATTGCAATCGTAGCAGGGGTTTTGCCTGTTCCACCAACGGTGATATTCCCGATACTGATTACCTTACAGGGAAGTTTCTTTTGATTTCTTAACGCATAATGCTTCTTGATTGATAACCCAATGGAGTAGAGATATTCAAGGGGGTTCATAGCCCGTTGTTCCTGGCCTTATCGACTACTAAACAGATGGAATTGGTGATTATTCTATTATCCACACAAAAAGCTTATCAGAGAAATTAAAAAACTTGCAACTTTTACCGGCATTCTAACCCACATCATTCATAATTTTAAATTCATTAGAAACAGGCAGGATAAAGTATTTATACTTCGGAGCATCTATCGCACCCCTGATTTTACAGGCAGCATCCCATAGCCATGTTTCAAGGGTGTTTATGTCTAAAGTTTTTGTCATTTTCTAACTATATCTCTTTGTGGTCATTTTTTGACTGAACAAATATCACTTTATATAAAAACAACGTTATTCTCAGATAATTCATCAGGAAAGCTAAAACCTCCCTTTGGTAACCATACAAGATGTTCAGCAATAAAATATCTCTGGAACAAAGGCATATTTCGAGCATTAGATAGTAGCAAATGTTCTGGTTTAATAAAAGTCTCAAAAAACTGATTTAATATTTTTGTATAATTAGTCTTATTGATTAAAGTTAATATAGTAATTTCTGCCATACCACCAATGATGAAAAGCAATAATGCCAAATTGTGATCAAGAAAAGTTCTAAATCCACTTCCTTTCAATCTCGTTAATG
>JBGPQS010000107.1:0-5129 GCA_041489235.1 Thermodesulfovibrionia bacterium | reverse complement strand
TGATGAAGCTACAGGATGTGTCCTGCGTTCCACTAAATGAATTGCTTCATCCGGACAAAATCCTCGACATACCCCACAACCAAAACAGTTCATCGCATTGATTTGTGATTTGTTATCGATTTCTGAGTATTCAATTGCATTAAATTGACAGGCATGCGAACATTCCTGGCATCCTATGCATTTCTCTGCATCTATCTCTG
Source organism: Thermodesulfovibrionia bacterium (assembly GCA_041489235.1). GTDB lineage: Bacteria > Nitrospirota > Thermodesulfovibrionia > Thermodesulfovibrionales > SM23-35 > VGWZ01. The sequence goes on along the minus strand of JBGPQS010000107.1, from coordinate 4,929 downwards.
CAAGCTCTTCTGCTTTAAACATAATCGGCATCTGAAGACCAACTGTACTGCGCATGGCAAGACAGGATTTTAATTCACAATTGCAGATTGCTCCTATAAATGGGGTCTGGAAAGTCCAGATACTATGAATCATCCCCTGATTGTCCAATTTTTTAATGTTCTCTATAACCTGCTCTTTATCCATTTGATCAAATTGAGCAACATCTGGTGATCCAAAATAGTCTATATCAAGCTCATCATACCAACTGGACAGACCGAAACTTATTCCAAAACAGACACGAGCCTCCTGCTTATTGAATGCCCAGCGACAGCCACATGGGAATCGTACTGTAGAATTGCAAATTGAAAGTATTTGTACAATGTCCTCTAAAGGGACAACCTGACCAAAATGCATTGATTTCATTTCCTGTATATAGGGTTCCTTTATTCTATCAAGCAGTTTTGGATTTTTTTGAAACATCTCTTCAAGGCGGGTAATACTATTACTTCCTTTTTCAACTACCTCCTTGTAGAAGTTTTTAATCATATATCTGCGTTTTGGATCGTTCAAAAGTTCTGTCGCATAATTCTTAACGTTGAGATACCATTTTTTGCCTTCACCATGCTGGGTGCAAAACTCACACATTTTACCCCTCCTCCCTTAGACAGGTATAAATCTCTACCAAGTTATCTCTCATTTTATAAAAAATCCTATCAAACCTCCTTTGTATTGTCAAGCACGGGTATTCATTCATTGTCATGAAGATACTTTTCAGTTAGGTATGTATTGTCTCTTTTTAATTCAATCTGATAAACTTCTGCATGGAAAATAATTATATGAGTCATTTGAACTCCTTAGAAATAAAATTATACCAACTGGTTATCAGCAGGCTTGATGGAAATAAGATTGTCTCTAAGGAATATCAGGGGAAAATTATTGAGCTTGTCAAAAAAGGCATTGGTGGATTTATACTCTTTGGTGGTAAAAAGGATGAGATAAGAGATTTCATTGGCAAAATCCAGTCTGTTTCAGAAATACCTTTGTTCATCGCATCTGATATCGAACGAGGTGTAGGACAACAGATTAAAGATGCTCTTGTATTCCCATGCCAGATGGCTATTGCAGCAGCCATAAATAAAATAAAATCTGAAGATGTTTCAATACTTAGAAGTGCGGTTAAGGCTATAGCTGACGAGGCAAAGGATGTAGGAATAAACATGCCTCTCATTCCGGTTCTGGATGTAAATCAAAATCCTGATAATCCCATCATCTGCACAAGGGCATTTTCGGATAATACTGAGGATGTGGTATGGTTCGGCTCAGAATATATAAAAATACTGGAAACCTCAGGACTCATAAGCTGCGCCAAACATTTTCCTGGGCATGGTGATACAGCCATAGATTCGCATATCTCTCTTCCTGTTATAACAAAATCAAGGAGCGATCTGATGACTACAGACATAATGCCATTTTTTGAGGCAATCAAAACAGGCGTGAGCAGCATCATGGTTGGACATTTGAGTGTCCCGGCTATTGATTCAAAACCTGCAAGTCTGTCAAGAAAGATCATTAATGATTTATTGAGAAAGGAACTTGGTTTTGATAGATTAATTTTATCAGATGCCCTGAATATGGATGCTTTAAGAAATTTTGAAAATATTTCTACTGAATGCATAAACTCAGGGATTGATATATTGCTCCACCCTGCAGATGTAGACATTACAGTTAAGGAACTCTTATCTGCTCTTGGTGAAAATATGATTAGTGAAGAACAAATAGATGCTGAGGTAAGTCGGATATTAAAGATAAAAGCACAAATTAAGAACCTTAAAAAGACAGATGTTGATTACAAGCAGCATGTAAATCTTTCAGAGCATATCACTGGAATGTCCATAACCCTTGTAAAAGATAAAAACAACCTATTACCAATTTCAGACCTGAATAGAGTTCTTGTCGTTTTTGCCGGAGACAAGAGATTATATGAATCTTCTCTGTTGAGGAATTATTTTAGACATTTATCTACAATTAATGAGAATGTAATCCCCCCTACCCCCCCTTTAGTAAAAGGGGGCGAAGGGGAATTAGTAAAGGGAAGTACAGAGGATTTTTTGGATGAGATCATGGTTTTTGCTCTATTTACCAGCGTTGCTGCATGGAAAGGCAGTTCAGGAATAGATGACGGGGAAAGCCATCACATTATAGACCTTATACGAAAAGCAAAAAAATCAATAGTCATATCATTTGGAAGCCCCTATGTGTTAAGCCGCTTTAAAGAAGCTGATGTGCTGATTGCTGCCTATGAGGCAACCGAGCAGGCACAGAAAGCTGTTATAAAATGCTTAAGAGGAGAAATGAACTTCAGAGGACGCTTACCCGTTGACCTCAATATAAAATTATGAAATTAACATACATCGACTGGACAATTATAGCTTTATATATGGCATTGTCCCTCATGCTCGGTCTTTACTTCACAAAGAGGGCATCTTCAAGCACTGATGAATATTTTCTCTCCGGGAGAAACCTCCCCTGGTGGCTTGCAGGCACATCCATGGTTGCAACCACATTCTCTGCCGACACCCCTCTCTATGTTACAGGGCTGGTGCGTTCTCAGGGTATCTACGAAAACTGGCAGTGGTGGTGCTTTGTAATAAGCGGAATGCTTTCTGTAGCTGTTTTTGCAAAACTGTGGAAGTCTGCAGGTGTTATGACGGATGTTGAACTTACCGAGATGCGCTACTCTGGGAGGCCAGCATCTATCCTCAGAGGCTTTAAAGCCATATATTTTTCGATATTCATTCACACCATCATAAAAGCCCAGGTAATCCTTGCCATGGCAAAGATACTCGATGTGAGTCTTGGCTGGTCAAAATGGGAGGCAATTATTATATCAAGTGGTATCACCATCTTTTATACTTTGATGTCAGGTTACTGGGGAGTAATCGTCACAGACTTCTTTCAATTTATTGTCGCAATGGTTGGCGCAATCCTCCTCGCATATTTCGCTGTGGACAAATCTGGAGGGTTATCTATGCTCCAACCCAATATAGAATCCCTCTATGGGAATAATCAGCATTATACAGATTTTTTTCCGCCAATGGATGCTGGCTTTATCAGCCTTCCGGTTCTTACTTTCATCGCATATATGGGGTTGAGCTGGTGGTCAAAATATTCATCAGATGGTGGAGGCGTCATTGTCCAGAGAATGGTCTCATGCAAAAATGAAAAACACGCGATTGGTGCCACCTTATATTTTAACATCGCAAATTATGCGTTACGGTCATGGCCATGGATACTTGCTGCAGTAGCATCCTTAATCTTATATCCATCAATAAAAGATCATGAATCTGTATATCCAATGATGATGGTTGATTTACTCCCTCAGGGACTTAAAGGACTCATGCTCGCATCATTTTTTGCTGCATTTATGTCAACCCTCAGCACCTACCTCAATCTTTCCTCTGCATACTTCATCAATGACTTTTACAGGAGATTTGTAAAAAAGAACGAAACAGAAAAACACTACATAACCGTCACAAGGATTTCCATTCTTATCCTGAGTGTGATAACCGCAGTTGTTACTTATTTTGCTACATCTATTGTAGAAGTATTTAAATTCCTTATTGCGTTTGGAAGTGGCACCGGTCTTGTGTATCTCTTGCGCTGGTTCTGGTGGAGAATAAATGCCTGGAGCGAAATATCAGCAATGATCGCTTCTACAGCCATATCGTCCTATATCTATATTGTCCATCCAGCTCTGCCGTTTTATGCAAAACTGTTTTTTATAATATTTTTCTCCACAGTAGTCTGGGTAACAGTAACCCTCTTCACAAGGCCTGTTGACAGAACACATCTCATAGATTTCTACAGAAAGGCAAGGATTGGTGGAATCGGATGGAAAGCAATAGAAAATGACATAGAGAGATTCAATGATCAGAAAAATAATTTATATGCTTCTCTAAAAAACTGGTTTTATGGTTGTATATTTATTTATGGCATTACCATAGGTTCAGGAATGTTCTTTTTCCAGAGATTTGTTGAAGGAGTCATCTATATATTTCTCAGCCTCATTGCTTTTGTTTTTTTCTATAGGGGATTTTTGAAATGAAGATTATCGATATCCATACCCATGGCATCGGCGGTTATGATACAAAAACAACAAACGAAGAACACCTTCTGAAGATAGCTGAAATACACGGCTCCAGCGGAGTTTCAGAAATCATTCCAACCATATATCCTGACACCATAAAGGTAATGAGGAAGGATATGGCCTCAGTAAAGAAAGCAATGGAAAAACAGAAAGACCTTTCAAATCCCCCCTTACCCCCCTTTTCTAAAGGGGGGCGTGGGGGGATTAATTACCCATCACGAATAATCGGTGTCCATCTTGAAGGCCCGTTTCTCAATCCGGAAAAATGCGGCGCTCTCAATGCAATGACATTCATCGAACCAACAGAATACAATCTTAAAGAACTTATCGAAGGCTTTGAAGATATGGTAAAGATAATGACCATTGCACCTGAAATAGACGGCGCAACAAGGCTTATCAGGAAGATATCGGAAATGGGAATCATTGTCAGCATGGGCCATTCAGATGCATCCTATGCTGAGGCAGAAGCTGGGTTTCATGAAGGTGCAAAAGGCATCACACACCTATTCAATGCAATGCGTGGTTTTCACCATAGAGAATCTGGAATCGTCGGCTTCGGACTCTTGAATCAGAATATCTACGTCGAGGTTATTGCAGACGCATATCATCTTCATCCCGCAACTCTTGAACTGATATTCAAAGTAAAGAACCCTGACAGGATTATAATAGTCTCAGATTCAGTAAAAGAAACAAAAGCTCTTTCACCTTCCTCTTCGCCCCCTCCCCTCGAAGGAGGCGGATGGGGAATGGTAGAGGCTGTCTCCGATATCCATGGAAAACTCTTAGGCGGCTGCATGACCAT
>JBGPQS010000106.1:0-5204 GCA_041489235.1 Thermodesulfovibrionia bacterium | reverse complement strand
TCTGAAAGACTGAGTGAGTTCAACGGATTTACATTCTTTTCATTCACAAACAGTATTCTTGCGCCAGGACATGGTTTTCTCACTATGAGTGTACCTACATCCCAGGCAGTTGGGACTTGAACCCGCGACCTCTGGCTTGTCGGGACGTTCTAATCAGAAGAACGAGAAAGTTAATGGCGGGGTGGACGGGACTTGAACCCGCGACCTCTGGCTTGACAGGCCAGCGTTCTAACCGGGCTGAACTACCACCCCTGGTAGGCGGAACAGGGATTGAACCTGCGACCTCAGCCTTGTAAGGGCCGCGCTCTCCCATCTGAGCTATCCGCCCAAAAGAGTTAAATCGAAGTAATATTATCCAGACTTTCGCAAAAAAAATCAACAAGCGTAACCTTACCAGCCTCCCTTTAATAATGGAGGTTAGGAAAGGTTGCTTGCCAAAGAGAGTTTAGGAGAGGTAAAGGATGGCATTGACAATTTACTTATGATTATATTATTTTATTTAATTCTAATTCTCATTGAAAGGTGATGAAATGAAAACTCAGTTTGCATCTAAAGACGATGTTGAACACAAGTGGTATCTTGTTAATGCTGAAGGTGCCGTCCTTGGAAGGCTTGCAGTCAAGATAGCTAATTACCTGCGCGGGAAAAACAAGCCAGTATTTACTCCTAATAGTGATACAGGTGATTTCATTGTAGTAGTGAATGCAGATAAGGTAAAGCTTACAGGCAAAAAGCTTGATAAAAAAATTTATTATAGACACTCAGGTTATCCTGGTGGTTTGAAGGCTGAGACTGCAAAAGAGCGGCTCCGCAAAAAACCAGAAGGGGTTATCATTGATGCGGTATGGGGCATGTTGCCAAAGGGAAGGCTCGGCAGGGCAATATTAAAGAAGCTTAAAGTATACAAGGGACCTGAGCATCCCCATAAAGCACAGAAACCAGAAATATTGTCTATATAAAAAATGAATAAAGGAGTGATAGATGGCTGAAATTAAATACAATGCGACGGGCAGGAGAAAGACCTCGATTGCAAGGGTAAGTATGTTACCTGGAGATGGCCAGATTATTATTAATGGAAAACCCGCGAATATATATTTTCCAAGAGAGATATTAAGGATGGTGATACGTCAGCCGATTGAGATTGCGGGAATAACAGGGAAATATAATATTATTGCAAAAGTTCAGGGAGGCGGTCACACAGGTCAGGCGAGCGCGGTAAGACATGGTATCGCAAGGGCAATTGTGAGCATGGATAGTGACCTCCGTTCAAGGCTTAAGAAAGAAGGCCTTCTTACAAGAGACCCGAGAGAAAAAGAGAGAAAGAAATACGGTCAGAAGGGCGCACGGAAGAGATTCCAATTCTCTAAGAGATAACATTAATCATGGTACGTGTTGCCATATGTGGTGGCAGTGGATATACAGGTGGCGAACTTCTTCGCATCCTTTCATATCATCCTGAGGTTATCGTTACCGCAGTTACTTCAGAGAGGTCTGCAGGAAAAAAAGTTAGTGACCTTTTCCCGAACGTTCATAAGTATTCGAATCTCGTCTATGAAAAGTTAAAAACTGGAGATATTCTTGAGAAGGCTGAACTGTATTTTATGGCCCTTCCGCACGGGAAATCACAGGAAGCAGTAGACTTGTTTTTCAGACATGGCAAAAAGGTTATTGATCTCTCTGCTGACTACAGACTCAGAGATGAAAAAGTATATGAACAATGGTATAAAGTGCCCCATCACTTTCAAGGAACCCTGAAGAAAGCGGTTTACGGGCTTCCGGAGCTTTACAGGAAAAAGATTTCAAAGACACGCCTCATCGCTAACCCGGGCTGTTATCCAACAGGCGCAATCCTTGGAGTTTATCCTGCAATAAAAAATAGAATTATTGATGTGAGCAACGTAGTTATGGACTCAACATCAGGGACAAGTGGTGCAGGGAGAAGTTCAGATGTTGCTTTTTCATATTGTGAGGTAAACGAAGGATTTAAGGCATATGCTATAACAACCCACAGGCATACTCCTGAAATCGAACAGGAAATTTCTGCTCTCGCACATAAGGATATTAAGGTCAATTTTACACCTCATCTTGCCTCTTTTGACAGAGGCATATTGACAACTATATATGCACCACTTCAAAAGAGAATCAGCACAATAAAAATATTAGATATCTATAGAAAGTCATATGCGCATGAGCCATTTACAAGGGTTCTTGATGAGGGAAGATTCCCGAATGTGAAGAGTGTACGAGGGACGAATTTATGTGAGATAGGGCTGATTGTGAATAGAAGGACAAATACCCTGATTATTGTGACAGCAATTGATAATCTTATGAAAGGCGCATCAGGACAGGCTGTGCATAACATGAATATCATGATGGGAATTGATGAGAAGACAGCACTTGATACGGTTGCATTGTATCCATAATATGATAGGTTGAAATCTAAAGATTAACTATTATCTAAATGAGGCAGAAATTGTTCAAAAATTTATTTAAATCAATTCTTCACGAAATTATTGCTTACAGGCATGACATAACATTTTCGCTCATTCTCGGTCCCGATATGCATCGGGACCTCCGAGGTGAATTCTGTCAAAGACAGAATTCAAAACCGCTCAAATACCATGTCCCGCCTGACAATGTTTGATTGTATGAATGATGTGTAAGGTATCAAAAAATAAAATTATTCACAACATCTGCCTTATTTCTATCTTGTTACTTTGGTTAAAATGAATCCAAAAGGTTTTTTATTTTCTACTGTTGAGGCTGCAATCAAAAAGCCCGGTCGTAAAGATCTCGCCCTTATTTATTCTGAAAAAGAGGCTTATATTGCTGGTACGTTTACCACGAATAAGATAAAAGCAGCACCTGTAAAACTTAATATAAAACAGATACGGTCTGGAAGAGGCCGAACAATAGTAGTGAACAGCGGAAATGCAAATGCATGCACTGGGGAAAAGGGCATGCAGGATGCTCTTGAGACAGCGAAACTTATTGCAAATAGGCTTGATATAAAACCAAATCTGGTTTATGTCTGTTCAACAGGTGTTATTGGTACACCAATGCCTATGGAGCGGGTGAGGCCAAAGATTTCAGAATTAACAGGTAATCTTGGCAGGTCAGCCATAGAGGATGTTGCAAAGGCAATAATGACAACTGATACATTCCCGAAGATTGTAAAGAAAAGGGTAAACATTGATGGTAAGACAGGCATGATTGCCGGTATCTGTAAGGGTGCAGGCATGATATGTCCTGATATGGCAACCATGCTCTGCTTCATCATAACAGATATTGCAGTTGAACGAAAGACATTAGATAAGACGCTAAAAGATGCAGTGAATATAACATTCAATACCATTACTGTTGATGGTGACAGGTCAACAAATGATACAGTGCTCATAATGGCTAATGGCATGGTTGGCAATCAACCGATTACAGAGAAATCAAAATCATATACTGCTTTTAAAAATGCACTCTATAAAGTTACTTCTGACTTATCAAAACTGATTGTAATGGATGGCGAGGGAGCAACGAAGTTTATAGAAATAGAGGTAAGAGGGGCAAAGACTGAGACAGATGCAAAAAAGGCCGCATTTGCGGTGGCAAACTCAAACCTCGTGAAAACAGCTCTCTACGGAAATGATGCAAACTGGGGACGTATCATGGTAGCGCTTGGATATTCAGGTAGTATGGTAAAGGAAGAAAAGGTAGATATAGTTCTTAATGGGCTTAAAGTTGTAAGTGGAGGAATTGGTACAGGTAGGGATAAAGAAGCGAATGAGAGATTAAGAAGCAAGGAGATTACAATAATTATTGATCTACGCCTCGGGAAATCCTCTGCAAAGGTCTTGACCTGCGATCTTACAGAGGAGTATATCAGAGTTAACGCAACTTATAGAACATGAGTTCGTCCTCGAGCAGGTTCTGAGTATTTTTTCTCCTATAATTAGAATTTATAAAGTTTATTCTTGACAAATACTCTAAATTTTGATATTCATATAATTATCAAGCGCCTCGTTATCTCCCCTAAATACTGCTGTCCATATCCCACGGGCAGCAGTATGTTTGATATCAATCTTTTTCTTAAATTTCAATAAGTTCATATTTCCTGCTCCCCAGTCCGAGTTTTTCTGATTCTTCTATCTGAATCCAGTATTGCTTTTCAGATAACTTGAACAGGATATCATCTCCTTTTACAATGGCCTTTTCCTCAGGTGCTGATTGAGGTAATGGGGTGGCGTTCAAAAGCATATCAATACTTGCCTGTTCGATTGAGACTATATCATCTGATATGAGGATACCTTGATCCTGTATCATAGGAACATCAGCTATGGGCATACAATCACATTCAGGCTGTATCTCTGTGAGAAAGTTTATATAGATGACCTTTTTCTCTTTGAATGTACCGAGGACTGCCTTTGCAGCCTCTGCGAGGGAGCGCATGAACCTCTCGTCATCAAAAGGAAGCGAAAGTGCGCCTGACTGGCAGACACGCCCGCACCTCCCACACCTCCAGCACTTATCACTATCCCATTTTATTTCATCATTTATAAACTTAATTACTTCGAGAGGACAAATCTCCATGCACTGATAACAAAGTTCACATTTTTCTTTATCCCAGACTAATTGTCCTTCTCCGATAGTGTGCATTGCACCCCTTCCGCATTTCCAACCGCAGTCTCTATGGCTTGCGCTGACACCTCCCATTGCGACGTTCTTTATTGCACCTCCATAACCTGCCTGAATGTGTCCTTTTACATGAGTACATACAACCATGGCAGGCACATCATAGATAACACTTGCAATTGCGATTTCACCCAAAATCTCACCTGACTTTACCATTATATTGTCATGTCCATAGAGTCCGTCAGCAATAATGACAGGGGCTCCCACTGAAAGATGGTTGATACCGTTATAACTTGCAACCTCAAGGTAATCAAGCCCCATTATCCTTACGGTATCAGTCACAAAAGGTTTTGCACCAATATTTTTTAATGCATCAACAACCTTTCGCAAAAAGACCGGTCTTACAATCCTGTGTGCTCCCTCAGAGCCAAAATGGGTTTTTACTGCAACCCATTCCTTGGGCTCAAAATAATCCGATAGATTTATTTCCTTGAGAAGCCTCTCAAGTTTCCCGGGCATACTGTCATCATATTTCCATTTCATTGCCCTTGCTGAAACAAAATAGACTTTAGACATATAGC
>JBGPQS010000105.1:0-5240 GCA_041489235.1 Thermodesulfovibrionia bacterium | reverse complement strand
TGCTTTTTTATGTGCTTGTTCATCCCAGAAAGAAAACATTTATCGAAAAAGCAAAATCCTCATGGACACACTCGTAACCATAACTGTTGTCTCCAGTTCAAAAGATAGCGCCGAAAAAGCAATAGATACTGCATTTTCTGAGATAGAAAAACTCGAAAAACTATTCGATTTTTTCTCACCTGATAGTGAAATATCCCTCATTAATAAAAATGCAGGTATCTCCGAAGTAAAGGTCTCCCCAGATACCTTAGATATTCTTGATAAGGCAATATATGTCTCAGAAAAGACTGAAGGGGCATTTGATGTGACTATTGGCCCGGTGATCACACTCTATGACTTTTACAAAAAGGTAAAACCCGAAGACAGCGCAATCAAAAAAAATCTCTCGTTAGTGAATTACAAGCATTTAACGATTGACAGAAATAAATCTACTGCATTTTTGAAAATAAAGAGTATGCGTATCGATCTCGGTGGAATCTCAAAAGGATATGCGGCTGATAAGGCGGTAGAGACTCTAAAAAGAAACAGGATACACTCTGGCCTTGTCTCTGTTGCAGGGGATATCAAGGCATTCGGACTCAAGCCTGACGGAAAGCCCTGGAAAATTGGCATAAGGAATCCAAGGGCAAAAGGCCAGGAAGATGATATCATGGCAACTATTGAGCTCTCAGATATGGCAATATCAACCTCTGGAGACTATGAACGCTCTTTTATCAATGATGGCAAAAGATACCATCACCTTCTCAATCCCAGGACAGGCTATCCTGCTGAGGGATGTCAGAGTGTAAGTATAATCACAAAAGAAGGTGCATTTACAGATGCATTTGCAACCGGTATCTTTATACTCGGCCATGAAAAGGGGATAAAGACCCTCGAAAAAATGGGGTTTGACGGAGTAATAGTGGATAGTCAAGGAAAAGTACATACTACACCTCACATCAGAGGGAAAGTTGAATTTAAAAGGTCTTCTTAACAGCACCACAATAGCTGACAGAATTCTTTTATTCATTCTCATACTTCTTTCTTTATCTGGCATTATTTTTATCAAAGAGGTTCTGCCTAAAGGACATACCGTGCGGATAGAAGTCAATGGTCACCCTGTCTATTTGCTGCCTATCGAGAAGGATAGAATCGTGTCAGTAAATGGTTCTGAGGGGAATACGATTGTTGAAATAAAAAATCATAAGGTAAGAATAACTGAATCGCCATGCGATAACAAACTCTGTATTCAGCAAGGATGGATTGAAAAAGGTTCAATAGTATGCCTTCCAAACAGGGTTGTGGTCATTATAGGCACCCCCGAAGATGAGTCAAACAAGAGAGTTGATGCAATCACAGGATAAATACCGAATTGCCCTCCTTTCTGCTTATGCACTCGCCCTCCACGGCTTTGAGAGCCTGCTGCCCACACCAATCCCCTGGTTGAGACTTGGCCTTGCAAACATTATTACTCTTACCACATTAATTCTTTACGGTATCCGCGCAGCACTCATGGTCACACTCATAAGGGTAGTCCTTGCATCATTATTCACAGGAACATTCCTTGGACCTGCTTTTATCCTGAGCTTAGGAGGAGGGGTTATAAGCACATTGAGCATGGGCATTGTTTTATCTTTGATGCCCCGATTATTCGGGCCTGTTGGTCTGAGTCTCATCGGTGCACTGTTTCATAATAGTGCACAACTGTTCCTTGCTTATGTCATATTCATACAGAGGATTGAGGCAATACTCTTCATAAGCCCTGTGATTATTTTTTTAGGCACTCTTACAGGCAGTGTGAACGGCATTGTCTCAGATATGTTGATTAAGAACTTGAAAAAAACGGATGAGAAGATTCAGAATTGATCGTTATGAAAATCACCTGTCCACTATGTAAGAACAAAACAACATGGGAAGAAAATCCCTGGAGGCCTTTCTGTTCTGAGAGGTGCAAACTCATTGACCTCGGCAAATGGGCGACAGAAGAATATAAGATAGAAGGGAAAAAAGAAGAGGAAGAAAATGAAAGAAAGGAAACTTGAAGCAGGCAGGACACAGTATTTTCACTCATTCTCGTCCCGATCAGATCGGGACTGCGAGGTTTTCGCTTGCTCGGACGTCTCTACGAGTCGTAGACATGTCCTCGCTCATCAGCGAAAAAAACCGCTCAAATACTATGTCCTTCCAACTTTTTAATCTGTATAAATAATGTGGATTAACTACTAACTTTTAGGAGGTAAGCATGGTTAAGATAGCAGTTGCAGGAGCAGCAGGGAGGATGGGAAGCAGGATTACTGCCCTCTCAAAAGAATATGAAGGACTCCAGCTCACAGGTGCATTTGAGAAAAAAGGGCATAAGGATATCGGCAAAGATATCGGGACAGTTGTAGGTATCGGAAATACTGGTGTAACACTTGTGGACAGTCTTGAATCAATCATTGACAGTGTTGATCTCATCATCGATTTCACTACAATAAGTTCAACAAAAGAAAACATAAAGCTCACATCTTCAAAAGGTAAAGCCATGGTTATCGGAACAACAGGCTTCTCAAAAGATGACCTAAAAGAAATCTCTGAACTGACAAAAAAGATTCCATGTGTTATGGCATCAAATATGAGTATGGGAGTGAATCTGCTTTTAAAGATACTGCAGGATATCGCGAGAGTACTTGGCGATGACTATGATATTGAGATTATCGAGGCACATCACAGATTAAAGAAAGATGCACCGAGCGGAACCGCACTCAAGATGGCACAGGTAATTGCAGATGCTGTAAACAGAAATCTTGATGAGGTTGCTGTATATGCAAGAAAGGGCATTATGGGCGAGAGAACAAAAAAAGAAATTGGCATACAGACCATACGCGCAGGTGACATTGTTGGTGAACATACAGTCATATTTGGTGGTCTTGGGGAAAGGATTGAGATTACCCATAAGGCATCGAGCAGAGATACCTTTGCAAGAGGCGCGTTGAAAGCTGCGCTATGGCTTTCAGGGAAACCAGCAGCTCTTTATGACATGCAGGACGTGCTTGGATTAAAATAAAAAAATTATAAAATCAATCAGTTAGATTGAAAGGTAACCGAATATTTGAACGACTGCTCTAATAGGGGAAGCTATTCACTACATTTCATATACCGATAGCTATCCTCCTATCCCACTCTTGGTACCATGAACGCTTGTCAAAAAACTTGAGACAATGTTTTATGTAGATTTTTTGATAAGGCAAGCCAGCACTTTATATGCGTCCTAATTATGCTATAATGAAAACATCAGAGGAGAAGACTTACAGATGGTACGTCCCTACCATTAACTGGTAAAAAAGGAAGTGAACCTCGGTGAGAAGGTAAAAAGGTTTTGTTAAAATATTCTGTGAACGGATGAGACAAACATACTGACCGTAAAGGGTTTAATGAAAGTAAAAGTAAAAAATGTAAGGCTTATTGGTATTATCCAGTGTGATTTTGTAAAAGAGCGTTGTAGTGGCTTTGCTTGCATTAACTCATTTAGCCAGAGAATTGATGCTTTTTCAAGGTATCCAAAAGAGGTACAAATAATGGCTGTGCCTTTCAACTGTGGCGGTTGCCCTGGTAGAAGGATTGGCCGGTCAGTTGAGGATCTTATTAAGAGAGCAAAAAAAGCTGGTATAGAAAAAGATGAGATTTTTTGCACCTTGCATCCTGTATAGTTACAGATAATGCCCATTATCCTCCATGTCCACATCTTAATTATATAGAAAAGAGCTTAGAACGGAAAAGTATACCAGTTAAAAAGGGCAGTTACAAAGGCCAAACTGCCCAAGAGAGAAGGGACAAGGGCTGCTATAAGGCAAATGAAATATGAATATCGATCTTCTTAGAACATTTATTACCGTCACAAAACTCCAGAATGTAACCAGAGCAGGCGAAGAAATTCATCTCACACAACCTGCCGTATCGAAACAAATCAAGATACTTGAAGAGAACTATGATGTAAAGCTTTTCGAAAGAATCAATAAAAAACTCATACTCACTGAAGAGGGCAAACTCCTCCTGGATTACGCCCAACGAATTATAAGCCTCTATAATGAATCGTTAGAATCCCTCAATGAAAAAGACAGACAACTGAAAGGCATGTTAAAGATTGTCGCGAATCTCACTCTCGGTGTCTATATTCTGCCAAAGCTCATTAAACCCTTCTGTAACATCTATCCTGACCTCAAAATCGAGATGTACCTGGATAATTCTGAACATATCACCAATGCCATAAAGCACGGCAATGCAAACTTCGGGTTTATCGGCAGGAAACCCAAAGATCCTTTAATTGTCGTTCATCCATTTTATCAGGACAAACTCAAGGTAGTCGTCGGACCAGGTATGGAACTCGGCAAAAAAGTTCTGAGTTGGAAAGAACTTGAGTCGCTTCCTTTCCTTCAGCGTGAAAAAGGATCCGATATTAGAGCAACCTGCGAACAATGGCTTTCAGAGAGAGATATCAAATTGAAGCCGAAAATGGAACTGAACAACACTGAGGCGATTAAGTCTCTTGTCTATTATGGTATGGGATTCTCGATTCTTCCATGGTGTACTATAGAGCATGAAGTGAGGACGGGATTGCTCCGTGTGGTCTCAGTTCCCCACTTTGATTTTGTTCACGACTATTACATCTGCCATCTCAAGGGTAAAATGTTTTCAAAGCCAGAAAAGATGTTTTTTGAATATGTATTCAACGCCGTTGAAACCGGAATTACTCTCCTCCCCTTATCTCCTTCTTAAAAAGTTCCCCTTTTCAAATCACCGCTTATTTATTCAGTCATAACTCCAAAAAATATATTTAAAATTCGGAATAAGGTCGTATCTCAATCCTCTCCTTAACTAGTTTTAAAACTGAACTATAACTTATAGTTATTAAATTTATGAAAATTATGAATTTGACTATACCACAGCTTATATTTAAACTGTGAAAGAGATTTAGCAGATTGACGCATGTCGTGACCGGAGGAGAATGTATAATTCTCATCTTTTCCATTATAACAATGAGAAATTGAACAACACATTATGAAAGGAGATATGTCATGAAGAATGTCATTCTATTGACCATTGATACGTTGAGGAAGGATGTCTTGGGGTGTTATGGCGGGCAATACAGGGTAACACCTTTTATAGATTCTCTACAGGATAGGTGCATCAGGTTTACCAATGCCATGTCAACGGGTCCTTATACACAAGCAGCATTCCCTGGACTTCTCACCTCATCGTACTATTTTGATTATGAATACATG
>JBGPQS010000104.1:0-5254 GCA_041489235.1 Thermodesulfovibrionia bacterium | reverse complement strand
CTATTTACGGCTATTACCTAAGGTAAATATAATGATTCAACAAGAATAGAAGGACTTTCTTCCTCAATAAGACCAGTTAAGGGACCCATCAAGGAAATTAAACCATTAGAGGATTATTTTGTCAAGAAAATTCTTTTATAATAGTGCGTTATAGAAAATACTTAACCTAATTCTTAAAGTCCACTCAATTTTACCCCTGCATAATAACAACAGCATTCATTATCAAGATCATTGATAAATGCCCTTTCTATACCATCATCAAATAACACTCTCACAAGGCATAACCCACCGGGTAAGGTTGAATGTTTTTCTTCGATAACCTCCCCCAATCCCCATGCGATATAATGTTTATGCGTGACTACATCACCTATTTTAAGATAAAGTCTTGGTCCCATGGACGAGCTCTTAGTTGATAATCGTTAGTTTTCAGTGAAAATACTAAAGTCTTTTGACTGTTGAATCATTATATTTACCTTAGGTAATAGCCGTAAATAGCATAAATGAAATGACACACTATTGTATAGGTATCCATGCCCCACTCATCTGGCAGAGGCCAGAACGGGTCAGCTTCCTTAATCGCTCTCATCGCAGCATCGTCTAAGTTTCTGTGCCCCGATGTTCTTATGAGTTCGACTGCTCCCAATTTGCCATTTTTCTTTATAGTAAATTGTATAATCAGATCTCCATAAATTCCATGTGCTAATGCATCTGGAGGATAAATCCAGATGCTTTCTATCTTTTCTTTTAATCTTTTGTTATATATCAGGAATCGGTATTCTTTTGTGTCAAATGTGATTGCAGTGTCTTTTTCCTTTTTTTCTTTATCCTCTTTCTTTGCGAGGTTACCGATAATTCCTCTATCGAAAAGTTTATCCCTGTCTGATAGCTTTGGAGGTTCATATACATTTCCCCCGATTCCAAGTCTCCCTTTTATCTCCGGACTCTGGATTCCTTTTCCCTGTTCAGATACAGAGGGAGAAATTCCTTTTGTTACGGGTGGAGGTGGGGTGGCACCAGGTCTACTATGAATTCGAGGCTTTACTTTAGGAACAGCAGGAATTACAGGCAGTGGCTTTATGGCTGGTCTACTCGTTTTTTCAGATAAAGATATTTCCTCAGGAGACACTAGCCTTGCAAGAAATTCTCTTCCGCTGATTTTTTTAGCTGGAGGCACAATTGACAGTGCAGCAATTATGAAGATAGTATGTACAACTATGGAATATGCAAAAAATCTATTTAATGTCAAATCAGGAATTTCCTAAAAAGCTTTACATAACTCTTAAGGCTTTCTCTGCTGCTGTCTTTCCTGAGCCAGAGTCTCATTGATGCCTCCTGAACCTCAGGCCTTCTGTGCAATGCAACAAGCTTCTCTGTAAAGGAATCATTTTTTAGAAAATAGTTTCTGAGCTTGCCCATAAGGAAAAATTTTTTCTGAAAGCTTGCCTTCCACATTTTTTTATACTCATCTGCCTGTTCTTCTATTATAGCTCTTGCCGCAAGCTCTCCGGCTTTCATTGCATAATAAATACCCTCATAACTAAGGGGCAATACCTGACCTGCGGCATCACCTGCAAAAATAATCTTACCCTTATTATATAAATCACCTTTCCATATTGGAACTTTGTATATTCTCTTCAAACCTTCTGATTTTATCTGCCGTCTCTCTGCGAATTTTTTGAAGAGGTCATTTATTTTCCCTGGTTCGAAACAACCTGTACCAACTGAAACACCCTCTTTCGATGGAAATATCCATGAGTAAAGACCTGGTGCATGTGAAAAACCAAACCAAAACTCACAACAATCTGTTTTTACTTCTTTTATCTTCTCAGATACTGTAAAAAAGGATGGAGATGGTTTTATTCCAAGAGCTCTCCTCACCTTCGAGTTTACACCATCAGCAGCAATGACATATTCTGAAACTATTTCGATTCTTTCCCCGCCAACAGTTGCCTCAACTCTGTATCTGGTATTGTTTAATGTAATCCCGTTAAATTCTCCTTCTGTTACATGTGCACCGTGCTCTTCTGCCGCATTCCTCAATGCTCCGTCAAACTCTCCTCTCTCAGTAATTGCAAGACTTCCGCCTTTTAATTCTATATCGAGTTTTTCGCCAAGGGGTGAAACAAGCTGAATACTCTTCATCTCTTTTTTTATGAGGGTTTTTGGGATACCAAATTCATCAAATGCACTCAGAGGAATCCCTCCGCCGCAGGGTTTTACAAAGGAAAAGTTTTTTTCGAGGAGAATTACCTCTCTGCCAGATTCTGCAAGAAACCTTGCAGCAGTTGCACCTGCAGGGCCCCCACCAACAATTACTATCTTTGTTGTAAGCTTCATCTGAACGTATTCAAATATATATTTTTAATCTAAAAATACGCAATTGAGAGTATTCAGGTTAATCTAAGTCGGGTAGTGGGGGATTAGTAACGTTCTTACTAATCCCCCAACATCAACCATAAACAATCTTTATAACTCCGGAGGGAATGGACAGTGTATCGTTGCTTTTTTTACAGAACTATTTCCATTAAGGAAATGCGCAGATATTTTAAAGAAGAAATCACTCACAGAACCTGATATTGTACCATCTCTGTTTTCGCCCCATGGCATTGTTTTCTCATTATTATTTATCGCAGCAATGAGATAAATACGGTCGAGAATCATTCCACTAATGTCCTCCTCACTCGGGATGGGAAGACCCTTTGTTGGACCAAACTGTGTATGAGAATGAAAGTCACCTATTATCTGTAACTTATCAAATCTCAACAGTATTTGCTCTATTTTCTTATGATTCTTCTGGTTGTATACAACCCCTTTATGTTTTCTGTTGGCTGTCTGGACACTGAATGCATGCTCTACTATAAACCGATCCTCAAGCTTGTATCCGAGCAAAAACCCAAGACACTCTTTTTTGTATACCTCTGCCGAACTGATAAGAATATCAATAAATGCATTCTCAGATATATAGACACGCACAGCTTATTACCCTTTGTATGCTGGAATCCTCACAGTAAGCACAGGGCATGGTGCATATCGTACAACCTGTGCAGCAGTGCTTCCAAAAAGCATTTTCTCAATACCTTTTCTGCTGAGTGTACCCATTACGATGAGGTCTATCTTGTTCTGATTTGAAAATTTTACAATCTCTTCATAAGGCACACCCTTATGCACTATGCGCTCTACATCCTTGATGCTCCTTAGTTCATCGAGACTATATCCGTCGAGTTCCTTTTTTGCACCTTCCTCTAAATCCTTATACATTTTGTCCAGTGGCTGGTGAGGGACATGCCAGCCCGATACCTTTGCTATATCGTAAATAACATGAAGAAGGTAAAGTTTTGCTCCGTAACGCTTTGCCAGATCAATAGCATACTGGAGTGCATGTGATGACCCCTCTGAAAAGTCTGTTGGGAAAAGAATCTTTTTAATCTCCATTATCCAACCTCCCTTAGATATTTTGCTGCATTTTCAGGCGACGTATACAGGATAAAAAATCCTGAACCCCATTCAAACCCACTTCTCCTTACCAGCCTTGGTATTATCTCAAAATGCCAGTGGAAGTCTTCGCCGAGCGTATGCCAGAAGTTCCTCCTTGGCACCTGGTTTGGGGCTGTATGCAGAAAATAGTTAAATGGCGGGTCTTCTTTGAATACAGCCCTCAATTTTTTTAACACGGACATGAGTATAAACCCCATGTCTTCGATTTCATCAGTAGTGATATCACGAAAGTCACAACTGTGCCTCTTCGGAATAATCCATGACTCGAAAGGGAACGAACCTGCATAAGGGCAGAAGGCAATAAAATTTCTTGTTTCGAGAATTATCCTGTCACCTACCCTCATTTCCTCCCTCATAATGTCACAGAATATACACCTTTCCTTGTACTCGAAATATTGTTTTGCATTATCAAGTTCGTCTTTAATCCTTTTAGGGATAACAGGTGTTGCCATTAAAGATGATATAGGATGGGTGAATGTTTCACCATGGTCTACTCTTGAGTTTTTGTATATGAGTATATATCTCAATCTGAGATCTCTACTGAGGTCAGTAATGCGATCCCTGTAAAGTATGATTAACCTTTCCATTTGCTCAAGACCCATGTCTTCAGGCTTTACATTGTGCTCAGGAGATTCGATAAAGATTTCATTTGCACCAACGCTATTCATCCTATCATAAATCCCCACCCCTTTCCGTCCAAGATCTCCTTCTACCTGAAACAAAGGCTTAAAGCTCTGGATAGCCCTTACCCACCAACCAGGTTTATTGGGGAGTGTGTCATTCATCCTGATTGATGCTATTTCAGAAGGAGTCTCACTTTCCCGTCCAGAACACAGGATGCAGCTACTTTCGGTCTTTCTCTCGTCTGGTGGAATATCATACTCTGATGGTGCCTTAGAATCTGACAGGACTGCAACCCATCTGCCGAGCAGGGGGTCCCTTCTTAGTTCATGCATCTTTATTCCTCATATATATTATCTTTAATCCTTCAAGTGTGAGATGTTGTCTTACACTATGACCTCTTCTCAAAAATTTTGAAATCATTTCTCCATATCCACCTGTTATAATAACCTTAAGTTCAAAGCCGCATTCTTTCTCTATCTCATAGAGTAGCCTTTCAACAGCACCTGCAGTACCATAAAAAAGACCTGATTGAATGCATTGAGTTGTATCGGTGCCGAGAGCTGATCCCGGTGAGCTCAGAGGAACCTCAGACAATTTTGAGGTTCCTTTTGCAAGTGATTCATTCATAAGCCCAATCCCTGGCATTATTGCACCACCAATGTAATTCGCATTCTTCCCTACAACACTTATTGTTATTGCTGTACCACAGTCTACAGCTGCCACAGGACATTTATAAAGCTCATATGCTGCTACAGCATTAGCAATTCTGTCTGTTCCAAGTTCTTCTGGCCTTGGGATATTAAACATAAGGCCTGTTTTCATTTCATGGCTCAGTATCAATGGATCCCCTGTTATTACCCCTTTAATTGCTTCTCTTATGACTTCACTATAGCCTGAGACTACAGAAGATATTATAACTCCTGAGGGACTTTTTTCTACAGAATTTTCTGATAAAAAGTCCCTAAAAATTGAAAAATATTCCCCCGGGGTTTTTACGGGCTGAGTGTCAATTTCTTGGACAAAAAGTTCCTTATCAGTAAAATAACCTATATTTATCAATGAGTTGCCTATGTCTACCGCAATAAGTCTCATCTTTTTGTCTATTATTCTGCCATTTAAAGGGGTAATAACAGGG
>JBGPQS010000103.1:0-5361 GCA_041489235.1 Thermodesulfovibrionia bacterium | reverse complement strand
AGAAGAGACATGATAAAGATTATCTCCTATATACTTCCTGGATCGGCTCAAATATATGCGGGGGATGTCTTCTATGGCTTACTCTTTTTATGGACATTTTTGTTTTTCCTGTGTATCCCTGTAATGAATTCACTATTTTTGACAGAGACTTTCTCTTTCTCACATCTCTGGCTGAATTGGGGCTCGTTCATCCTTCTGATTGGAGTATATTTTTTATCTAATATTATTACCAGACGGAGGCTTGACAAGGGATGGCTTTAAAGGGTTCACTCAAAGATTTTGCTCTTGCAGACATACTTCAGCTGATTTATTTCCAGCGTAAGACAGGTGTGCTCGCACTTGAAGGCAGGATGGATAGGGCAAGGCTTCTCTTCATTGACGGGAATATCGTAGGTGCAGAATCAAAGAGGAGAATAGAGGATAACCGACTCGGTAAGGTGCTTGTAAAGAAAGGAATTATAAAAGAAGAAGATTTGCAGTCTGCACTTGAAGAGCAGCCAAGTTCAGGGGTGAAACTCGGGAACATCCTCATGAAGAAAGGGGTTGTCACAAAGGAACAGATACTGGAAATCCTGACAGGCCAGATGACCGAAACGGTTATTCAGATATTTGGATGGAAAGAAGGTACTTACGAATTTACACCACAGGGAGTCCCTATCGATAAAGATCTTCCGATATCTTTTGATACACAGCACATGCTTATGGAAGGAATGAGAATAGTTGATGAATGGGCTCTTATCGAAGACAAATTAACACTCGACACTGTATTCATAAAAAAAGTGGAAGACGCTACAGGTCTGACAGAAGAGGAAGAAAATATTTTAGCATATGTTGACAGTGAAAATGATTTGAGCACCATAATAGATATCAGCGGAGAGGATGATTTTGTGGTTTCAAAGGTACTTATCTCCCTTATGGAAAAAGGGGTGATAGAGCCTAAATCTGCGATTCCTGTTGTTGAAGTGTCTCGAGTAGAAGTAAAGAAACCATTATTGTCTTATCGTTTTCTGCCTATATTGGCTATTGTGGTCTCATGCATAGTCTCCCTGTTTCTTGTTGTTTTTCACAGGGATGATGTGTTCAAAAAATTCAATGTATCACAGTCAATTGAAGACTTTAGATTTATGATAGAAGCGTATAAATTCGAACATGGTTCATATCCTAAGACACTCGATGTACTATCAAAAAAATTAGACCCTTGGGGAAGACCCTATATTTACAGAAGCGATGAGAATACATTCACTATATTAAGCACCGGAGCAGATGGCAAAGAGGGGACATCAGACGATATTTACTGACCGGAATAATGCAGTCATTGTTCAGCAATTTATTTAACGTGAATTATTCACAAAATTATGACATTGAGCAGGACATAACATTTTCGCTCATTCTCGTCCCGATCAGATCGGGACTCCGAGGTAAATTCTGTCTTCGACAGAATTTAAAACCGCTCAAATACTATGCCCTGCTCATCTTTTTTAGATTTAATTATAAGGTACATTGCAAAACATAAATTTAGTATCCACCAATTGCATCATGGGTAGTAAAAGATGAAGGAGAAAAAGGCTGTTGTTCTCCTTAGCGGTGGAATTGATTCTTCAACAATGCTTGCAGTTGCACAATTTGAAAAGCATGCGTTATATGCCCTGAGTTTTGATTATAACCAGCGGCATAAGAGAGAACTCGAGTCTGCGAGAATGGTTGCTTCATTCTTCGGGGTTCAGAAACATCTCGTTATAACATTTGACCTCAGAGATATTGGAGGCTCAGCCCTTACGTCAGACATTGAAGTACCGAGAGACCGTGAAGTGTTAAGCGTGAAGCGTGAAGCGATAAAATCCGAAATCAGAAATCAGAAATCTCAAATTCCAGTCACCTACGTTCCTGCACGCAATACAATATTTTTATCATTTGCCCTCGCATGGGCAGAGGTTCTTAAGGCAGAGAGTATTTTCATAGGTGCAAATGCCATAGACTATAGCGGCTATCCTGACTGTAGACCAGAGTATCTTAGGGCGTTTGAGGAGATGGCAAACCTTGCAACGAAAGCATCTGTCGAGGACCGATTGAGGTTTATCATAAGGGCACCTCTTATCGCAATGAAAAAATCAGAGATAATAAAAAAGGGTGTTGAACTCGGTCTTGATTATTCATTGACATGGAGTTGCTATGACCCGCAGCCTGCTACCGCAGGAGTTCAAAGTTCAAAGTTCAAAGTTCAAAGTTCAAAAGTAAAAACCTCTCGACTTCGAAAACAGAACTTCAGAACTTCAGAACTTCAGAACTTCAGAGATGATTATGTTCCCTGCGGAAGATGTGATAGTTGTCATTTCAGAGAAAAAGGATTTACAGAGGCAGGCATAAAAGATCCTTTAATCAAAGGTTAACTATGAGAAAGCTGAAAGTTGATTTCGACGAAATCCAGAAGGCTATGGAAGATGTGGTGAGGGATTCATTTGATTACTTCCTTGACCTTGAGACAGGTGAAATTATGGCTCTCTCAGAGGATATTTTAAGCGTGATGAAATCAAATCTACATGAAGACGAGTATGATGAGATAGGTGATGACATAGAGTATATAGAGTTTGATGAAGAACCTGAACTGCCTGAGTGGATGGAAGACGAGATGGAGATGATTATGGAGATTCTTTTCAACGAAGAGAGATATGTCCGTATTCCGGAACGACAGTCAGGAGAAGCCTATATAACTATGAAAAATTTCATAGAAACTATTTCTGACCATCGACTTAAAAGTGAGCTATCGGCTTCACTCAACGGGAAAGGTGCATTTGCACGATTCAAGAGCCTTCTGATTGATTATCCAAAGGAAAGAAAAAGATGGCATGGATATAATGCAAAGGCAATGAAAAAAGCAACCATTGATTGGTTAGGGTCTCTGGGGGTAAAGCCAGAACAAACCTATTTAAAAAGGAAAAAGGAGGAGGCAGGCTATGTCAGAGAGATTGAGTTATGAAGAGTTTGTGAAGAAAGCAATCGTCAGTTTAAGGACAGAAGGATACAAGGGCATTCATTCCGTTTACTCCGGGTTTAATAGTGCATTCAAGAAATATTTCAATGGTGAAAATCCTGTTGAAGCTACAAACAAATTAGCTCAGGAAGGGAAGATCATATTGAGGCCTGTCAAAGGTGGCGTGATGCTTTATCTGCCCGAAGAAGCTCCAGCTTCAAGGAATTTAGCCGATGAAGCATTAACAAAGATGGGATTATGAAGCTGACCTTTCTTGGAGGAGTGAGGACAGTTACCGGTTCTTGTTTTTATCTCGAAATCAATAAGTATAAATTTCTTGTTGAAGCCGGGATGTATCAGGGTGAAGGCGCTAATGACGTAAACAGGGCAGCTCTTCATATTCGACCCGAAGAGATTGATTACATTTTTATCACACATGCCCATATAGACCACTCCGGAATGCTTCCGAAGATTGTCAGGGAAGGCTTTAAAGGTAAAGTCATCTCAACGTCTGCAACGAAAGACCTGCTTGAGCTGATGCTCTATGACTCTGCACATATCCAGCAAAGTGATGCGGAGTGGCTTACAAGAAAGGCTCTGAGGGCAGGGAAACCATCTGTTTCCCCGCTTTATACCGCAGATGATGTCAAAAATGTCATTCCGCTTTTTGATATAAAACCATATGATAAAATATTCCATCTTGGAAACGGGGTGAAATACAGGTTTCTTGATGCAGGTCATATACTCGGTTCAGCGACACTTGAACTGTGGTATCAGGATAGCGAGAAAGAAAAGAAAATTGTATTTTCCGGTGACATAGGGAAGAAAGGTAATCCCATAGTCAAGGACCCGTTTACCCCTCGGGAAGCAGATTTTATCTTAATTGAATCAACCTATGGAAACAGGCAACACAAACCCTTAAAAGAGAGCATAGATGAATTGACAGAAGCGATAAAAACAACATTTAAGAAAGGCGGTAATGTCTATATACCATCATTTGCAGTTGGGCGGACTCAAGACTTACTGTATATACTGAATAACCTTGTACGTGAGAAAAGGCTCTACAGGATTGATGTGTATCTTGACAGTCCACTCGCAGAAGAAGCAACCAGGATATATCTTGCACATCCAGAATGTTTTGATGATGAAGCAAAGAGACTCTTTTCAATGAAGAACATTGATGATTCTATCAGGTTGCATTTTGTGAAGGATATGAATGAATCAATGGCATTAAACAGGATACGATCAGGTGTCATTGTGATCGCAGGAAGCGGTATGTGCGAGGGTGGCAGGATAAAACATCATCTGAAACATAACCTGTGGAGGCCTGAGTGCAGTGTTATATTTGTAGGATTTCAGGCAAGAGGTACACTCGGAAGAAGAATTGTCGATGGAGCAGAGCGTATAAAGATACTCGGAGAAGAGATAGCGGTGAAGGCATCTGTCTTCACAATAAATGGTTTTTCTGCACATGCAGACCGTGCAGAGCTCATCGAGTGGCTCTCAGCTTTTGAAGGTTCACCAGAGGTATTTGTGGTACATGGAGAAGAAGAGGTGTCAGTGTCTTTTGGTGAAGCCATAAAAGAAAGATTCGGGTATACGACACATGTACCCCGGAAGGGTGATGTTTTCGAACTGTAGCCATCATACTTAGTCTGAACTTTTCATAAATCTTTATGAGACAGGCAGGACATAGCATTTTCGCTCATTAAGTGCATTATTTAAGGTTAACATTATAGGCAATGAATCAGATAACCGAAGATACTTTTGAACAGCTTTTACATATATTGAGGAAATCATCACTCATTGACCTTCGAGAAACGACCTTTATAGACCCTTATGGCATGGTCGGTCTTCTTGAAATAGGAGAACTTTTGAAATCTAAGGGTATTCGTAAGACTCTTTGTCTTCCGGAATCAGAGGAAGTTCTCAAATATCTTGAAAGAATGGACTTCTTTAAATTCATTGATAGATATTTCACCATTGAGCCTTCTCAACCGCACCTATCAGAAAAATATCATAGAAGTTCATATTCTGATGTGCTCCTTGAGATCACGCCGATAGAAAAATCAGATGACATCCATTTTATTGTCGGCAAAGTGAGAGACCGTTCTCATGCAATCCTTATAAAACATCTACACTATGATGAACGGGCAATCAACAGCTTTATCGTCGCCCTTTCAGAGGCATGCCAGAATATCATTGAACACAGTGAAAACAAGGGATTTGTGGGCATACAGAAATACTATTTCCAGAGTCTCAACAAAAATGTTGTGAAGATTGCAGTTATGGATGCGGGTATAGGTTTCAGAAAGTCCTTATCAGAGAGGTTTTCATTAAAAGATGACCTTGAAGCAATAGAAAAAGGACTGCTTCACGGTGCTTCACGTTTT
>JBGPQS010000102.1:0-5391 GCA_041489235.1 Thermodesulfovibrionia bacterium | reverse complement strand
GCTAATTGAATATCTCTGCTAAATTGAAGTTCAAAATCTTTATATTTAAGTCGTTCAAGGAATGGAACTAAATTTAGTAAAGGCTTACGAAACAATATAACAAGAACAAGTATGATTATTGGCCATGCAAGAGAGTTTATAATTGTAGATATAAAAGTTAGAACATCCATTTGATCGTCGCCTTATTTTTTATGTGCATAACAATTGCTATACCCTGCATGTATTTTTCTCATTCATGGATATAATAATATCACATTCAGCAAGTCTTGAAAAGAAATCGAATGCACCGAAAAGCCCGCTTGATAGTCTTTATGAGAAGGATTGATTAAAAAAAAGACTACTATAACCTGTACTCATGTTGCTTCAAAAAATATTCTTGGTGTGCAGAGTCCGCTCGATAAAATGTCATAAAAGCGAAATTATTTCTTAGAGTCCAGCATTATTGTTACCGGCCCGTCGTTTATACTATGTACCTGCATAGAGGCACCAAAATCTCCTGTGCCTCCCTTAAGACCACTTTCCCTTAACATATCTGTAAATCTCATATACATCTCTTTTGCCTTTACTGGTTCTTCAGCATTGTCGAATGAAGGCCTATTACCTTTTCTGCAATCAGCAGATAAGGTAAATTGTGATACAATAAGCACCTCGCCCTTGATATCCTGAACAGAAAGATTCATCTTTTTCTGAGCATCCTCAAAAATTCTCAGATTGGATACCTTTTTGACAAGATATTCGATGTCCTTTTCCGTGTCTCTTTTTTCAACTCCCAGGAATATGAGCATACCTTTTCCGATTTTAGCAGTTGTCATACCATCTATTTCAACCCTTGCTTCCGAAACACGCTGTATTAAAGTTTTCATTAACCTTTAACCATGACAGCTGACTTATATTAATACCACATCATTGCCTCAAAATCAGACGTTGGAACAGTAAGAGTGACACAGCCTCTCCATGGACACCGTTCCACTTCCCCTCCATTCTTTATAATGGAAACGAATATGTTCATCTCGTCTTTTTCCTTGGCTTTTAAATCATTAAAAGGAATTCCTATCTCAAGGATGTCTTTGATGGCAATTTCAGTGATGTCTTTTACCTTTTGCCATCCTTCATCTTTCTTTTCAAAAAGTTCTGCCTTCACAGAAGGGAGCTTAATCGGAACAATAATTTTAAACTGTACTGGCTTTACTATATTAAGAGAGAATCTTGTGCCGTTGTCTTGGAGCTCACTAAATGGAATAACCGAATCTATTCTCAAAAAAAGATAATCCTTATTAAAACCATAGTAGATTCGGGACACAATGCTTTCAGATTTGTGCATACTGCCACCAGATTTCCTTACGTCTATGTACGCACCCTGATACCATTCATAGTAGCTTGTGACCATACCATCTATCTTGGGTTCTATAAACCCTCTTACTATAATTGTGGGAGGGATACCAATATCTTCTCTCAGAATCGAGACATATAATTGCTGTGGTATTTCCTTTTCCATCTCCCTGTAGACCTTCACCAAATTCATTCTGAAGAGTTCATCAAAATCATGTTGTGTTTCTGTTGAATGGTCATCGCCATACCACCAGTTCCAGTCACTTCCTTCTGCGACGTAAAGTGCCTTCAATGCCTTTGATATGTCTTTATCAGGGTTTAGTTTTTCGAAGAGTTGAAGGTCATTCCTTGTGTCTGTCAGATAATCCCATGCAGTATTGTCCTCTTCATGGCCTATCCAGATACTGTAATTTGCGTTAATCCATGAACCTGCGTGAAGCCTGTTCAGGGGTTCACCTTCTGCATGTTCATTGAGATATTCTGAGACCCTAACGGTCTTTAATCTTTTTTCTTGAGAGAGCCTTTCGTAGAGATACTTAAAGAAGTCGTGGCCGTCGTTTTTATAGTATTCCCAGGCATTCTCACCATCAAGTATTATTGATACAAGTCGCGTTTTATCCCTTGGTGTGTAAGCCTGTAGAGTTAAGAGTCTGCTTACTAAATCATCTGCTGCTTTTTTCGAATCCCAATGAGAATATAAAAAACCAATGAGGTCAGATATCTGATGGTCTCTAAAGATGAGGTAAACATTTTCAAATGTATATGGTTTGTAAAGAATGTCAGGTTCGATTATGTTCCCTGATGAATCCCTGAGCCTTTTCCCTAAGGAATGTGCAAGGATATCTTCATCAGTTCCAATCCATTTTATTCCCTCCTGGGCAGCTATTCTCAACGCTTCCTCGCTGACCGAGCCTTCAGAAGGCCACATTCCTGTTGGTCGATATCCAAAGAGTTTTTCAAAATAGTCCATGCCCATTCTGATCTGATTTTTCGCATCTTCAGGATAGGAAAATCTCTTTTGTGGAAGTCGTATTTCAGGCATTGCAACCTTTGCAGAGTTTGTATCACAAAGCAGAGGAAGGATGGGATGATAAAAAGGTGATACAGAGAGCTCTATCTGTCCGTTTTGTACCATCTCCCTGTATCTCGGGATTATCTTTTTTAAGAGAGAGAATTGTTTTAAGATAAGTAAGTGCTTATCTTCTTCTGTATAGTCTCTCCCTTTCTCAACAAGTTCCTTAAGGAACGGATCGCCTTCTCTGAACATCGGGTCTATCCAGCAGAGGTTGAAAAGAACCTGTAAGTCAAGTAAATCACTATGAGTGAAATATCTTACCGAGCGCTCAAGCTCGCTTTTTATAAGGCGTAATCCTCTTTTGACGAGGAGTTCATAATACCTCGGAAATGGCTTTATCATATTATCCCAGTTTGCGAGAAAGAAATTTTCAAGTATAAATAATTGTTCTTCTAACGTCAGTTCCGAAGCCTTTTTTAAGGTAAGTTCAAGATAGTGATCTTTTGCATTGTGTTCTGTATAGTCTATAATCTGTTCGAGCAGAGAAGGGGTAAAATTAAATGTTTGCTTTATCTCAGGGAAGTCAATGAGGATTTCTGCCATATCGAGATAGTCTTTGGTGCCGTGAAGGCGTACCCATGGAAGTCTGTAAAGCCCTGTCAACGGGTCTTTATAAAATGGCTGGTGCATATGCCAGAGAAAGGCAATATAAAGAGGCCTATCGGTCATATTGAAAAATGTACTCGTCAGGCTTTGCTAATCCGAACTCCTCCCTTGCATGTTTTTCGACAGAAAAAGGGTCTTTTTTGAGTGAGTCTATCTGTGACTTGAGCTGCACATTTTCTTTATTTATTTCATTTATCTGTTTTTCTAAACGAGTCCTTGTCTTATAAAGCTCTCTATAGCTGAGAAGCCCCATGTCTCCGAAAAGCAGGCTAATTAAAAGGTAAATGAAACTCAGGAGCATGATGGTAAAGAATATCAACCTTCTCTTTCTTATTTCAGAGACTACCTGTTTCCTTAAAAGGTTGTGTGAACTCATTGTAATAAATTATAAAACGATTCTCTTCCTTTGTATAGTGCAGAACCAGAAAGTTCCTCTTCGATTCTGAGAAGTCTGTTGTATTTTGTGACACGTTCACCTCTTGCGAGAGAGCCGGTTTTTATAAAGCCCGTGTTACATGCGACCGCAAGATCTGCAATGGTTGTCTCTTCTGTCTCTCCTGACCGGTGAGAGATTATCGCGGTATATCCTGCCCTCTTTGAAATCTCTATTGCATCGAGTGTCTCAGTAAGTGTCCCTATCTGGTTGAGTTTTATGAGAACTGAATTTGCAATCCCAAGTCCTATGCCTTTTTTTATTATTTTTGTATTGGTAACAAATATATCATCACCCACAAGCTGAATCTTTTTCCCAAGTCGTTGGGTCAATACCTTCCATCCATCCCAATCACTTTCCGAGAGCCCGTCTTCTATAGAAAGTATAGGATATCTGGATATCATTTTTTCGTAATAAGAGGTTATATCATTTGATGAAACCTTTCTCCCTTCAAAATGGTAAGAGCCGTTTTTGAAAAACTCTGATGCCGCGACATCAAGTGCAAGATAAATATCCTTTCCAGGAGCATAACCTGACGATTCTATAGCCTGGAGAATAAGTGTAATGGCTTCCTCATTACTTGACAGGTCGGGAGCAAAACCACCTTCATCACCGACACTTGTATTAAGTCCTTTCTTTTTGAGTATTTTCTTAAGGGTATGGAAGACCTCTACTCCAGCCCTGAGAGCGGTTGCAAAATCACTAAAACCAGCAGGCATTATCATGAATTCCTGTATGTCAAGATTATTATCGGCATGAACTCCGCCGTTAAGTATGTTCATCATTGGTACAGGAAGCTCTTTCGCATTGCATCCTCCTATGTATCTGTATAAAGGCATTCCTCTCTCTAAAGCAGTTGCTTTGCATACGGCAATTGACACCCCAAGGATTGCGTTTGCACCCAGTTTGCTTTTGTTCTTTGTGCCATCGAGCTCTATCAGAAGGTTGTCTATGTAAACCTGATCTTCGGAGTTAAGGCCTCTCACCTCTGGTGCTATCTTTTCAAGGACATTTCTCACTGCATTTTTCACGCCTTTTCCATGGAAGCGACTTCCGCCATCCCTGAGTTCAAGTGCCTCTTTTGTCCCTGTAGATGCACCTGACGGAACTGAAGCCATTCCGATAACCCCACTGTCAAGAAATGCCTCGACCTCAATTGTTGGGTTCCCTCTTGAATCAAGAATTTCTCTTGCGATTACGTCTATAATCTCTCCCATTTAAGCCCTCCTTTATATAACTACACCATATAATTCTTTTTCTCTGTTAATGTCAATCTTTATCCAGTAATTTCTGGCAATCTCATTTTTTTTACAATCGTTTTCGGGGAATATGGATTGCTTCACCATGAACATCTTCTGCTGCTTCCATCAGACCCTCTGAAAGGGTAGGGTGGACATGGATCGTTTCTATAATATCCCTTGTTTTGAGCCCAGTTTTTATTGCGAGGGCTCCCTCATGGATGATTTCAGAAGCATGCGGACCAATTATATGAACACCTAATATCCTGTCAGATGTTTCGTCTGAGACCACCTTCAGAAATCCTGCTAACTCTCCCATTATATGGGCCTTGCCAAGCGCCCTGAACTGAAAATGACCTGTCTTGACTTTTATTCCTTCTTTTAATGCCTGATGTTCTCTCAGTCCGACAGAGGCTATCTCTGGTGATGTAAATATTGCTGCTGGCACAGAGCGATAATCTATTTTATCGTCTCCACCCATTACATTTCTTGCTGCTGTTATCCCTTCCCGTGAGGCAACATGGGCAAGTAAAAAGCCGCCGATTACGTCTCCAACAGCATATACCCCGGGAATAGTTGTCTCCAATTTTTCATTTACAATAATCTCTCCGTGATTGCCTTTGTTTATGCCAATCACTTCAAGTCCAATGTTATCACTGTTAAATGCCCTTCCTATAGAAACGAGTATTTTCTCTGCAAGTATCTCTCTT
>JBGPQS010000101.1:0-5423 GCA_041489235.1 Thermodesulfovibrionia bacterium | reverse complement strand
TGGCAAAAAAATAATCGCAGAAAAAGGAGACACCATCCTACGGGCTGCTCTGAAGAACGGCATATATATACCCAACCTGTGTTTTGATAGGAGGCTCAAGCCTTATGGTGGTTGCAGGATGTGTGTGGTAGAAATTGAAGGAAATAAAAACCTTGCTACGTCATGCGGACATCCTGTTTCAGAAGGACTCATTGTAACAACAGATACGGAAAGGGTTAAAAGGGTTCGTCAATCGGTACTGGAATTTCTTCTTGTCCATCATCCACTTGATTGTCCCATATGCGACAAGGCAGGTGAATGTGCTCTGCAGGATCTGGTCTTCCAGTATGGTAAGCCAGTGGCACGCTTTGAAGATGAAAGAAAGCATGCCCCTGAAGATGTAAGAGGCCCATTAATTGAGCTTATTGCAAATAGATGTATCCTTTGCGCAAAATGCGTAAGAATATGCGCTTATCATCAGTGGAGAGCAGCTCTGGGGTTAATTGGCAGGGGTTTCTCAACAGTTGTTCAACCTGCATTTGGTGAAATCCTTGAATGTGATTATTGTGGCCAGTGTATTGATATATGTCCTACTGGAGCGCTGATTAGTAAGCCTTATAAATACAAAGCCCGTCCCTGGTTCCTCGAAGAAAAAGACAATGTCTGTCCCTTCTGTGGTGTAGGATGTACCCTCACACTTGGTATAAGAGAAGGAAAGATTTTGCGGTCAAGGGGCAAGGAGGGGTCTGGAATAACAGACGGTAATCTCTGTGGACGGGGAAGATTTGGCTTTGATTATATTTATCATGAGAGCCGTCTGAAAACTCCATTAATAAAACAGAACGGTACATTCAAAGAGGTATCATGGGAAGAGGCATTTACTTACATCTCTAAAAACCTCCAGATGATTAAGAAAACCCACGGTGATCAATCAATTGGGGCAATCGGTTCACCACGATGCACCATAGAAGACAATTACATGCTCAGAAAGTTTATGGAGGTTGGTTTAGGAAGTAAGAATATTGACTCATCGGAAGCTTTTGGTTATATGAATGCACTCAAGGCATTCTCTCTTTCCTTTGGCATCAAGAACAATCCAGTGAGTCTTACATCTCCACTAGGCAAGGACGTAATACTTGTCCTTGAGTCAGACGTAAGTGTTACTCATCCCGTGTTTGGACTCAATATCCTTAAAGCAAAGAATGAGGGAGCTCATCTTATTGTAGCTGATTGTAGGGAAACAAAACTCACAGACCACAGTACTGCATGGCTCAACCTCAAACCAGGCACACTGGTTGCCCTTCTTAATGGGATGATGAAAATAATCATTGATAAAGGTCTTTTTAATAAGGATGCTGCTTCAAAGATTGCAGGATATTCTTCTCTTGAGGATATGGTAAAAAGTTATACACCTGACAAAGTTTCAGAGATTACTGGCATAACAGAAGAAGAACTTACCATAGCAGCCGAGACATTTGCAAGTGCCCCTAAAAGACTTATAGCCATGACTCTTTGTGTATCTGAGAATAATAAGGGGTTATCATCAGCCCTTGCTGCAGCTAATCTTCTCATTCTTCTTGGAGAGGGACCCTTATCCCTTCAGATAGCAGCCGGGCACTGTAACACGTTCGGTATGCTTGAGGCAGGTATAATGCCTTCAGATGGTTCGAAAGGGGCAGTTGAAATGCTTTATAAGTCAGGCTCGTTAAAGGCACTTTATATTATGGGAGAAGATCCTGTAGTAAATATGCCCGACACAATAAAGGTACGAGAAATCTTGAAATCACTCGATTTCCTCATTGTTCAGGATATAGACATGACAGAGACTGCAAAATTAGCTTATGTGGTACTGCCGGCATCAAGCTGGGCAGAAAAAAACGGGAGCTTTTTGAATGCAGAGGGGTTGATGCAGAAAATCCAGAAGGTGGTTGAGACAACAGGACAGAGCCTCCCGGACTGGATGATCCTGAGAAACCTGGGATTGAGTATGGGTGCCGACTTAGGTGTAAAGAGTTTGGATGATCTCACAAAAGAGGTAGAAGGTTTGGTTTCTCAAAAAGAGAAAGGTGATGTGAAACCAACATTTCATCCAACCTCCTATGATCCTGAAGAGGCTCCTGACAGTGAGTTTAATTATACACTTGTGACAAGGGATATGCTTCAACATTCAGGGAATATGTCCACGAGGTCTGAAGCATTGAGGCTTGTGAATGCTGAACCCTTTTTAGAAATGAACAAAAAAGATGCAGAGAAGCATGCCATCATTGATGAAGAACACGTGAAAATTACTTCAAGAAGGGGTTCGGTGTACCTCAGGGTAAAAGTTATAGACACAGTTCCTGAGGGAGTAGTAGTAACTTCTGTTCATTTTCCACATGGAGAGTTAAACGAACTTACACACTTATCTAAGAATGACTGTAGTCGTTTAGATACTGTAAAGATTGAAAGGTGGGAAAGAATTATATAACCGCAAAAAATTATTAAAATATCATCAGGTCAGGAGGTCAGGATTATGGCAGAGCAACAGCAATACCGTGCCAATCTTATGGTATGTGCAGGAACGAGCTGTGTGTCCTCTGAGTCTTTTAAGATAAAGGAGGTTATTGAAGAGGAGTTAAAGAAAAGGGAACTTGAAAAAGAAATTGGTGTTGTCCTCACAGGCTGTAGTGGCTTATGCGCAGCTGGTCCTGTGCTCACAATCTATCCTGATGGAATCTTTTATCAAAAATTAAAACCTGAAGACATACCTTATCTTGTAGAAGAACATCTTTTAAAAGGAAGACCTGTTAAACGACTCATGTATAAAATTCCTGAGAAGAGAGTTGCAATTCCTACAATGATGGACATCCCATTCTACAAGCATCAGGTTCTAAGGGTTTTAAGGAATAAAGGACTAATTGACCCTGAAAAAATTGAAGAATACATTGCGAGAGATGGTTATCAGGCTGCTGCAAAAGCGCTTACGCAGATGACCCCTGAAGAAATAGTAAAAGTTGTAACAGACTCCGGGTTAAGGGGTAGAGGAGGTGCTGGCTTTCCAACAGGGAGGAAGTGGGAACTTGCCTTGAAGATTGAGGCTGATGAGAAATATGTTGTCTGTAACGGTGATGAGGGCGATCC
The DNA here is from genome assembly GCA_041489235.1 of Thermodesulfovibrionia bacterium. Lineage (GTDB taxonomy): Bacteria > Nitrospirota > Thermodesulfovibrionia > Thermodesulfovibrionales > SM23-35 > VGWZ01. Next base: position 2,324 of record JBGPQS010000101.1, on the reverse strand, counting down.
AGGGGCATTCATGGACAGGTCTGTAATGGAGGCAGACCCCCATGCTGTTATCGAGGGGATGATTATATGTGCAAAAGCAACTCAGTCACACCATGCCTATATTTATGTGAGGGCAGAGTATCCATTAGCGGTAAAGCGTCTTCAGATTGCAATAGACCAATGCTATGAGGCAGGGCTGCTCGGTAAAGATATACTTGGTACAGGGTTTGATTTTGACCTTGATATATATCAAGGTGCGGGTGCCTTCGTCTGTGGAGAGGCTACAGCACTGATGCGTTCTATTGAAGGAAAACGCGGCATGCCAAGACCAAAGCTATGGCGTTCTGCTGTTAAAGGACTATGGGATAAACCAACAGTTCTGAACAATGTTGAGACCTTTGCGAACATCCCACAGATTATCTTAAATGGTGCCGATTGGTACAGAAGCCTTGGAACTGTGAAAAGTACAGGGACCAAGGTCTTTGCACTAACAGGTGCTATACGTAATGTCGGCTTGGTAGAGGTACCGATGGATATGACCCTCAGGACAATTATCTATGATATCGGTGGCGGTATGAAAAAGAAGGGACGGAAATTCAAAGCTGTGCAGTTAGGGGGACCTTCAGGCGGCTGCATCCCTGAGGAATTCCTTGACATACCTGTGACATATGAGGCCATTGAAAAAACTGGTGCTATTGTAGGCTCTGGTGGAATGGTTGCAATGGATGACAGTAGTTGTATGGTAGGTGTGGCAAAGTATTTCCTCGATTTTACAGCTGATGAATCTTGTGGCAAATGCGTTCCATGCAGGATTGGAACACGAGTAATGCTTGATTTGCTTACGGATATTACAGAAGGCCGTGGGAAGGAGGGTGATATAGGGACCCTTGAAGACCTTTCACACGATATTATTGCTACATCTCTCTGCGGTCTTGGCCAATCAGCACCTAATCCTGTGCTCACTACAATACGATATTTCAGGGACGAGTATGTGTCTCACATAAGAGATAAGTGGTGCAGGGTAGGCGTATGTCGTGACCTTGCCACATTCTATATAGACGAAAAAATTTGCAAAGGATGTGGTATCTGTTTGAAAGCATGTCCTTCAAAGGCTATTATTGGTGAGAAGAAAAAGCCACATAAAATTATTCAGGAGCTCTGTGTACATTGCAGGACCTGCTACGAAGTTTGCAGATTCAATACAATAAAAGTTCTACCTGCTGCTGCCCGTATGGCCAATGAAGCAGAACTAATGGAATTAGCTGGCCAGATAGAAGCATGGGCAGGAATTGAGATGGAGGAAGTAGAATGATAGAGCTCACAATAGATGGAAAAAAAATAACAGCAGAAAAGGGAAACACGATTCTTCAGGCAGCGCTTAAAAATGGAATATATATACCCAATCTCTGTTATGACAGACGGCTGTTGCCTTATGCAGGTTGCAGGGTATGTCTTGTAGAGATTGAGGGACAAAGGAAGCTTGAAGCTTCATGTGCAACGCTTGCAAAGGATGGGATGGTAGTGCGGACAGATACTTCTAAGGTCAGAAAGGCCCGTCAGACTGTACTCGAACTTATGTTAGTCCATCATCCCCTTGACTGTCCTATATGCGACAAGGCAGGTGAATGCGACCTTCAGGATGTGGTATATAAGATGGGAAAACCAGAAGGCCGGTTCGTCAGACACAGGAAAGAGGTGCCAGCTGATGTAAGAGGACCTTTAATAGAGTTGAATGCAAACAGGTGTATCCTCTGCGGTAAATGCGTAAGGATTTGTGATGAACATCAAGGCAGAGTAGCATTGGGCTTTATTGGTAGGGGATTCCCCACATCTGTGCTGGCTGCTTTTGGGGAAATCCTGGAGTGCGATTATTGTGGACAGTGCATAGATATATGTCCTACAGGTGCAATGCTAAGCAAGGCATACAGATTTGAGGCTCGCCCATTTTTCCTTGAGGAAAAGGATACCATATGTTCATTCTGTGGCGTTGGTTGCACTCTTACATTAGGTATAAGAGAAGGGAAAATATTGAGGTCGAGGGGTAAGGAAGTTACAGGGGTAACGGATGGAAATCTTTGTGGCAGGGGCAGATTCGGCTTTGACTATATTTACAGCGAAAGCCGTCTTAAAACACCGATGATAAGAAAAGATGATGTACTTACACCTGCATCATGGGAAGAGGCTCTGAGTTACGTCAATGATAACCTTAAATCCATAGTAGATCATTATGGACATTCTTCTATAGGTGCAATAGGTTCACACAGATGCACCAATGAAGACAACTATATGCTACAAAAATTTATGAGGAATGTTATTGGCTCAAATAACATTGATTCTTCTGCTGC
>JBGPQS010000100.1:0-5433 GCA_041489235.1 Thermodesulfovibrionia bacterium | reverse complement strand
GTATCCGTGAAAGGTGGTAAGGTCTGGTGCCTTCCCAAGGGAATTGTTGACAAAGGAGAAAGCCCAGAAAAAACCGCAGTAAGAGAGGTGTCAGAAGAAACAGGACTAAAAGGGAGAATCATTGAGAAACTCGGAGAGATAAAATACTGGTATTACATAAAAGAGGGAAACATAAAATGCAGGAAGACTGTGCACTTTTTCCTCATGGAATATGAAGGCGGAGACGTTGCAGATCATGACTGGGAAGTAGACAGTGCATCCTGGTTTCAGATTGATGAGGCACTTAAGAAAGTCAACTATAAGAGTGAAAAGGAATTGTTAGAGAAAGCAAGAAAAAAAATTAATACAAAATGAGAAGCTGGAAATTATAAATTAGAAACTAATAATCATATATCAGAATATAATTTTATGAAAAAAATATTAGACTGGAATGAACTTAAAGAGGTTGTTGACAGGTTTAAAGCCAGTGGAAAGAAGATAGTCTTTACGAATGGCTGTTTTGATATTATTCATATCGGACACGTCAGATATCTCAAACAGGCAAAGGCACTCGGTGATATGCTTGTTGTCGGTTTAAATTCAGACAGGTCTGTCTCTCGTATAAAACCAAATAGGCCTATCAACTCCCAGGATCATAGGGCAGAAGTCTTATCTTCTCTCGATATGGTCGATTATGTAACTCTGTTTGATGAAGAGACTCCCTATGAATTAATTAAATTCCTGCAGCCTGATAGACTCGTAAAAGGTGGTGACTGGAAGAAAGAAGAGATTGTCGGTTCTGATATTGCTCAGGAGACCTACAGCCTTCCCTACATTGAAGGCGTATCGACTTCGGAGATAATAGAGAGAATAAAAAGACTCAATTTATAGCTTTTCTCTCACAGTTATTGTTTTTTGATGTGCCTCTAAGCCCTCGATAGATGCAATTGTTTTTACGGCTTTTGCAAGTTTCGTAAATCCATTTTTTGTAAACCATAAAAGACTCGAGCGTTTTACAAAGTCATAGACTCCGAGCGGTGAGGAAAACCTTGCTGTTCCTCCTGTGGGAAGGGTATGATTGGGGCCTGCTGAATAATCCCCTAAGGTCTCGGGTGTCCACTTTCCGAGGAATATCGCGCCGGCATTTTTAATCATGGGTAAGAGATTCATTGGCTCTTCAGTCATAATCTCGAGGTGTTCAGGCGCAATAAGATTTGACAGCTTCACCGCATCTTTGAGATCCTTTGTGAGTATTATCGCACCATAATTTTCAATAGATTTTCCTGCAATCTCTTTTCTTTTCAGCGCAGCGAGTTGACTCCTGATTTCCTTATCAACAGCATCAGCTAACCTCTTCGAAGAAGTGATTACTATAGATGATGCAAGCTCATCATGCTCTGCCTGTCCGAGCAGGTCAGCAGCAATAAAAACCGGATCTGCTGAGTCATCAGCAATAATCAGTATTTCACTTGGGCCTGCTATCATATCGATGTCTACCTCTCCAAAGACCATCTTCTTTGCAGTAGCAACATAGATATTACCCGGACCGACAATCTTATCAACTTTCTTTATTGTTTCTGTTCCATATGCCATTGCTCCAATCGCCTGGGCTCCACCGACACAGTAAACCTCTCTCACCTCAAGCATTTTTATTGCTGCCATGACATAAGGGTTTATCTCTCCTTTCGGAGCAGGAACACAGAGGGCTATTTCTTTTACCCCTGCAACCTGTGCAGGAATGACATTCATCAACACAGTGGAAGGATATGATGCCTTGCCACCTGGTACATAGACACCGACTCTTTCAAGAGGTCTTATCACCTGTCCTAAAAGACTATCTTTTTCAGAAAATGACCATGACTCCTCTTTCTGTCTCTCATGGAAGGCCTGTATTCTGCTGGCTGAAATTTCAAAAGCCTTTACTCCATTTTTATCGGCTTTCCTTGCATATCTCGATATTTCGTGCGGCATTATCCGTAATCTTTTTACGTCTTGAAAGTCAAAAGCCTTTGTATAGTTGAAGACCGCTCTATCACCATTTTTCCTCACATCATCAAGGATGGCCTTAACCCTCTGCTCAATCTCCGGGCTGCTCCCTGATGCACGTTCCCTGAGAACCTTACAAAAGGCAACTATTTCCTTGTTGTTTTTAAGCACCTTCATGTGAGGTAATTTTAGCCTGTAAGCTCTAATTATTCAAGAACCTTTATGAAAAACTAAAATTTGACATTCTATAGTACTCTAAAGTAAAGTGATATTTGTGGTGAAAAAAACAGGCTCAGGTAAAAAATTCATAATAACTGAGATAAAACAAAAGATACGACTCTTCACTGCAGTAACCACATTTGTCATTATTGTACTCCTTGCGATAATAGTAAGATACCTTTATAAGCCTGTCAGTGATGCGCTTGATTTTCTGCCTGATTTCTCTGTGACCATAATAATGTTGATCGTTCTCTGCCTCACTTTTTTAGGACTCTATATCTCAAGACTGGTGTCAAGCCAGACTATACAGAGTATTGAAAAGTACAGTAGCAGACTTGACCGTATTCTTCATATCACAAGAGATTTGCGAGAAGAGTTCTATGGCGATATCCTTCTCAACAAGATAATGGAATATTCCCTCTCAATAACAGATTCTCATGCGGGCTCTATTCTCTTTATCGAGAATGATGAACTTGTTTTCAAGAAGGTGAAGGGGAAAATGGCAGTTGAGTTCCTTAATAAATCAGTACCCAGGGGTAAAGGCATTGCAGGATGGGTTGCTGAAAAGGGGAAATCAGTGCGTTTGGAAAACGCAAAGGATGACGAGCGATTTGACCCTGATGTGGATGGCATAGCAGGCCAACAGGCAGATACTATCCTTTGTGTGCCTCTTATGACGAAGCCAGGGGTTGTTGGTGTAATAGCAGTGTTGAATAAAAAAGATGGATTTTATACTACAAAAGAAGAAGAGATGATCACTTATCTTGCAGATCAGGCAGCTACGTCAATAGCAAGAGCAAAGTTTTATGAGGATCAAAAAAACTATGAGATACACCTTACCAATATACTCCTTGAGGCTATAGATACCCAGATTGCTGAAAAGACAGGGCATTCAAAAAATGTAGCTAAATACAGCAACATTATAGCAAGATCTCTCAATATGTCAGAGCAGGAGAGAAAAGGATTATATTTTGCCTGTCTTCTTCATGATGTTGGATTTTTAAAGATCAGAAATGAAGATAGTTTTAAACCAGAGGAGTTCAGAAAACACCCCATTATTGGATATGATATGATTAGCCCGATAAATTTTTATGCAGATATTGCTCCATTCATCCTCTACCATCATGAACGGTATGACGGTAGAGGTTATCCAGCAGGTCTCAAGGGCGACGTCATCCCCCTTGGTGCAAGAATTATTGCAATAGCCGAAGCATTTGATGCAATGGTAAGTGATATGTCCTATCGAGTTCCTCTCAGTTTTGAAGCTGCAATAGAAGAGCTCAAGCGCAATGCCGGTAGTCAGTTTGACCCGAAGCTCATTGAAGCATTTGTCGACAATATAACTCCTGAACTCTCAAAATAACCTAAACATTGCGTAAATTTACCTTAACACAGTGAGGCAGATATGATGAAAAAGGCTTGCCATTTATACCGCATAGACCTTAATGTAGCCAGCCAGTCTTTTCTGAAAGGCACTTAAGGTGGAGAATGCAGTCATGTGCATAAAAATAAAATCTAATAGATTTGCAAGGGTTTTTCAGCGTATCTGCCTCACATTTTGTGCAACAATAAAGAGAATCAACTGAGTATTTCTTTTTCTATATATTCAAAACTCTGAATTTTATCTTTTTCGTTCATATACACTGAAAGTAATCTTTCTGCACATCCTTCAGCTTTTCTGTAACCAGTCTTTCTGGCTTCCTCTATAAGGTTCCAGTCTCCTGTTTCAGTGAACTTTCTGAATGCTTCGAGTATTTCGGGAAAGAGAAGCCTCCTGTAACCTCCGAGAAATACGATATAAAAGCCGAGAGAGCCTTTTTTCTGGTTTTCGATAATATACTTGAGCATACCTTTTTCAGAGGTGTCTGACAGCAAGTCTTTGACCCCACGGGCAAAGAACTCAACTTTACCACAAGGGATGTCTCTCAATAAGGTTTTCCATTCATCTCCAAATTTTTCTCCTTCAATTGCCTCACCAAGCTCATGGTGTATGAGTGTTTCTATCTCGGAAAATGCAACTATGGAAAGACGCCCATCGATATCCTCGGAGGGTTCTTCATCAGGTACAATGCCATAGCTCGAAAATGCAAATGCAAGAGACTTTTTGGGTCCCCTGAGTTTCAGTTCTTCAAATTTTTCCCAGAGGAGTTGGCTCATTGTATCAACACGGGCAAATATACTTCTATCTTGCAACATGGCAGGATAAGCTGATAGGTCTCTTACATATTCCCTGCCTGCTCTATAAACGATATATTCTTCCTCTGTTGTTTTCAATATGAGGTCAGCAAGGAAAAAGGAGGGTTTCATATAAGTACCATAGCCAGCACCATAAATAAGGCCCTCTTTTTCTAATACATTATTGATTTTATCAACATCAAATGGATCATAGGTATTCCTGTCAAAAGCAATATCAATGAAGCCTTTATCTTCAAGTTCCTGCCACAGATGTTCCCTCTCGGATATCCATTCTGAAATCTCTTTTTGAGGAGTCTTTTCCCATGGTTTTATGCCATTTTCAATACGGTAGAGTTCCCTGAGTCTGAGCAAGAAACCGCAGAGAGAATAGGCTCCCCAAAATCGTGCATCAGAGATGTTGCAGTTTGTCTTAATCTGTAAAGTAAGTGCTTCGAGATCTATCATTGGATGTCCTCTTAAATTATTTTATCAGAAGGAGAAGCTAAAGGAGTAGGGTTTAAGGTATGTTCTGTTGATAGAAATCATGGTTAGTGATAATATTGTAAACCATGAGAAAAATCAGGCTTCTTCTCGAGTATGACGGAACAGCATATCAGGGCTGGCAGATACAAAAAAAAGGCCTGACTATTCAGGGAGTCATTGAAGACAGGATAGTTAAAGTAACCGGAAGACAATCAAGGGTTATTGGTGCGAGCAGGACCGATTCAGGTGTGCATGCACTTGGCCAGATGGCTACGTTCAGGACAGAATCAAGACTTGACACCGGAACAATAAAAAGGGCATTGAATGCAGTACTTCCCCAGGATATCAGGGTTCTTGATTCATCCGCAGTTGATGATTCATTTCATCCGAGAGAAGACGCTGTGAGAAAACGCTATTTTTATATCATTGCAAACCAGAGGATATCTTCAGCATTTCTCTTCAAATATACATGGATAGTCCCGCAAGCGCTTAATCTGAATTCCATGTCAGAGGCATCAGAGTCACTTGTCGGTAAACATAATTTTTCGGCTTTTATGGGAACCGGGAGCGATATAAAAGATCCCGTGAGAG
>JBGPQS010000099.1:0-5587 GCA_041489235.1 Thermodesulfovibrionia bacterium | reverse complement strand
CCTGTCTTTCATGCCCATTTCACCGAGTTCTTTAGATTCGGCTATATTTTTTATCTCTTCGTCTGTGCGAACATGTGAAAATGTTGTATTGAGTTCATCCAGTTCTCCTTCAGGTTCAAGAAGGATTTTCTGACCTGGTTTTAATGAATCTGTGTCAAGGCCATTGATATTTTTCAATTCGTCTGCATCAATGCTGAATTTTCTGGCGATTTTATAAATTGTGTCACCTTTCTTTACTGTATAGGCTTTTGGTCCGATCTGTTTCACGATGAGTTGTTGACCAAGTCTCAGTTTTGCCGATGTGAGATTGTTTATTTCCTTGAGTTCATTGATTGACAGAGAATACTTTCTTGATATGGCTGATAGGGTGTCACCGTTTTTTACTGTATGATAGAGGGACTTGTCTGTTATTTCAGTTGTTTTCACTGGGGTTGTATCTGCAGTGTGTGTTTTTGAATGTTTTTTTGCTGTTTTAACATCTTGTTTTTTATCAGGTACCGGTATAACTATTTTCGTGCCTGGTTTAAGATTATCTGGTCTTAGATTGTTTGCTCTTATGATATCTTGTGCGCTTACGTTAAATCTTTTTGCTATCGTTGAGGGGTTATCACCCCTTTTTATGGTATAGTGGGTATCAGCATACGTATTGCCTGAGATAAAAATGATAAGTGTAAAAAGAGCAAACAAAAGATAAATCCTTTTCATATTCACCTCTTAGAGTTAAGCTGCCTCTTCTCTTACAAAGTCTTTAAGGGTAGGCAGTTCCGTCAGGTCCTTTAATCCAAAATAGTGTAAAAATTCTTTTGTTGTCCCGTAAAGAAAGGGCCTGCCAGGGGCTTCTTTACGACCCATTACCTTAATGAGCCTCCTTTCGAGAAGAGTTCTGATAGCGCTGTCAGAATTCACACCCCTGAGTTGTTCGATCTCAGCCCTGATTATAGGCTGTTTGTATGCGATTATTGAGAGTGTTTCGAGTGCAGGCAGTGAAAGCCTGCTTGACATATGTATATTTTTGAATTTTCTTACCCATTCTGCATACTCAGGATTTGTTACCATCTGATAGCCATTGGCGATCTCAACAATGAATAACCCTGTATTCCGCTCTTTGTACTGTGCTATCAACTCATCCATGAGCCTTTTAATTTCAGACTCAGGCAGTTCTGTCACATCTTTTATAGAGGGAAGCGTTATTGGTTCACCTGAGAGAAAAAGAAGAACCTCAAGTACTGCTTTATTTCCCCTGTCTTCCATCATAGAACGTTCAAAATATACCAGATAAAGACGAAAAATTCAATCTTTTTCTTCAATTCTTTTCTTCGCTGATGATTTCTACTGCATCTTTCTTCAAGCGCTTTCTATCGTACTTTTTCTTATCCTTTTTAGTGATCACAGTGTGTTTGCGGAGTTTTAACACCGCCTCCATAGGAAGGCGTGGTTTTGGCTTTTTCTTCCTTACAGGTTTTTTCACCATGATAACTATATCCTAAGAAGTTCTAAAGTTTAAAGGAATACATTATAATAAGTTATATAATTATAGTTGTATAATTATATAAGATAAATACTAAAATTTAAGAAATATAGGATAATTAACCGGGGATATAGGTGAAATTTATTAATTTATTCAAGAGTGTTAATGAAAATATTAGTGTTAAGGCATTCATTAAAATTACCCTTTTTATCGTAATGAACACTTTGTCTTTTACCATATTTATTGTTCTGCAACAGAGTAAATCACAAACGGATAACCTTATAAAAAAGGGAGAATTGCTTGCAAAGCTTCTTGCTTATAACTCAAAGCTTGGTGTCTTTACTGAGAATGAAAATCTCCTTATAAACTCTACAAGGGGATTTTTGCAATATGATGAGGTCCTGTCAGTATCGATTTTTAATCTGGAAGGAAAACTATTAATAAAACAAGAAACACCGGGACGGGAGATACAGGCAAAAAGAGTGGAAACTGATAAGAATAAAAAAGAGATAATTGAGAAGATTAAAAAGTCCGGGGCTTTCTTTTATCGTGAAAGTTATCCTGATACGTTCGAGTTCTGGATGCCAGTGATCACAGGCTTAACGTATCCTGATGAAGATGCTTTTCTTTATAATAAAAATTTGTTTCCCAAGAAAGATCGTATCATGGGGTTTGTTGAGGTCATACTTGATGAAAGTATATTGAATAAACAACTCAAAGCCCTTTTGTTTAAGGGCATCCTGATAGGGATTATCTTTTCGATGGCTGGTGCTGTAGCAACATATTTCATGGTAAAAAGAATTACAAATCCGATAAAAAAACTAAGCAATGCCTCGGTTGAGATTGGTAAAGGAAATTTAGAGGTAAAGGTAGAAATTGCGTCAAAGGATGAGATAGGCCGACTGGCTGCCTCATTTAATAAAATGGTAACGGATTTAAAGGGACACCGTGACCACCTTGAGGAGTTGGTAGAAGAGCGCACAGCCGGACTAATACGGGCTAATGAACAATTGCAAAGGGAAATCACCGAGCGCAAGCAGGTGGAAGAAAAACTTATTGTTTATCAAGATCAACTCCGGTCTATGGCATCTGAATTGTCATTGACAGAGGAGCGGGAACGGCGGCGCATTGCAGCCGACCTGCATGACCATATTGGTCAGAGCTTGGCAATCTCCAAGATACAATTAGGAGCACTGCGAAAAGTGCTCTTCTCCTCTGAACTTGCCAGATCTATAGATAAAATTTATGAACTTATTACGCAGACAATCCAGGACACTCGGTCTTTGATATTCGAACTCAGCCCTCCAATTCTCTATGAGCTTGGCATTGAGGCAGCTGTGGAATGGCTTGCTGAACAGATCAAAGAACAGCACAACATCATGGTCGAGTTTGAGGACGATAATCAGTCCAAACCACTTGATGACGATATTCGTGTTCTTCTCTTCCAGGCGGTGCGTGAGTTGCTGGTCAATGTTGTTAAGCATTCACAGGCTCATAAAGCAAAGGTATCTGTTCAGAAAGACGGGGGCAATATACGAATTCATGTTGAAGATAATGGAATTGGATTCGACAGTTCCAAAATTTACTCTTATTCAGACAGAACCAGAGGCTTTGGCCTATTCAGTATTCGCGAGCGATTGGACTACCTTGGTGGATATTTTACCATTGCATCAGAACCCGGCTATGGGACCCGGGTTACCCTTGGAGCACCGCTTAAGAATAACGAGGAAAGCATAAAGGGGAAATTACATGAGCATAAAGATTCTCTTAGTTGACGACCACAAAATTATCCGTGAGGGCATACGTTCTTTGCTTGAAAAACAACCCGGGATGAAAGTAGTTGCTGAAGCAGATAATGGACTGACAGCATTACAACTGGTGCAAGAAATAGTGCCCGATTTGGTAATCATGGATATAGGTATGCCTGACCTGAACGGCATAGAAGCTACCCGTCAGATCGTTGCCAGGACTCCAGGGGTCAAGGTGGTTGCCCTGTCAATGCATTTAAATAAACGGTTTGTGGTAGAGATGCTCAAGGCTGGTGCGTCAGGATACTTACTGAAAGATTGTGCTTTTGATGAGTTAGTCCAGGCCATCCACGCTGTCGTTGCTCATAAAACATACCTGAGTCCTAAAATAGCTGACACCATGGTCAAGGATTATATCCGTCTTTTCCCGAATATTGATTTCTCAGTTTTCTCTATCCTGACACCCAGGGAACGGGAGGTGCTCCAGCTTCTTGCTGAGGGCAAAAGCACAAAGGAAATTGCCGCATATTTGCAATTAAGTGTAAAGACTATAGAAACATACCGCCAACAAATTATGGAGAAGCTGGATATTCATAGCGTTGCTGAGCTTACAAAATATGCCATCCGCGAAGGACTGACCTCCCTCGAAACCTGACCATAAAGTTATTGGTATCAGGAATTTCGAAGTCAAAACTCAGTAAATCCCCGATTGTCTTTTTGTTTACTTTTTATTAAACTTTTAGATAAATTGGGATATTCTATTTGTTATTAACCTGGTCTCGCTGTTGAAGCGCGGCAAAAAAACAGACTTAAAGGCAATGAGTATAAGAATTCTCTTAGTTGATGACCACAAGATTGTACGAGAAGGTGTCTGCGCCTTACTTGAAAGACAGCCTGATATGGAAGTAGTTGCTGAGGCTGAGGACGGACAGATAGCAATAAAATTGGTTCAGGAACTGATGCCTGATGTGGTCATTATGGATATTGCTATGCCTGTGTTGAACGGCATAGAAGCTACTCGCCAGATTGTTGCCAAACACCCCGGTGTCAAGGTGCTTATCCTATCTATACACTCCGATAGATTGTTAGTGACAGAAGCAATGAGAGCAGGCGCGTCAGGCTATATGTTGAAAGATTGTGCATTCGAGGAGCTCATATGTGCCATACACGCAGTGGTCTCTAACCAGACCTACCTGAGCCCTATGGCAGGTGGCTTCGTGATCAAAGACAATATTTGCTTGTCAACGACCAGAGCCTCGGTTTACTCTGACCTGTCATCAAGGGAACGTGAGGTACTTCAGCTTCTCTCTAAAGGAATGACAACAAAACAAATTGCTTCCCGACTTCAGGTAGGGGTAAAAACTGTTGAAGTACATCGAAAGCAAATCATGAAGAAATTGGATATTCACACTGTTGTCGAGCTCACCAAATACGCTCTCCGCGAAGAATCAACATCCCTCGAAACATAGTGAAATTTTGAGAATACTCAGATTGGTGTTTCAGGTGGTGAGCTCATTAATCAGGGAAACAGGTCTATAAAATATTTCAGGAGGAAAAAATATATTGAACATACTGGTAGTCGAAGACGATAGGAACTTTGGTACTATCTTGAAAAGAGAGTTAGAAGAAGACAAATATGCAGTTGATGTTGTAAGTGACGGGGTCGAGGCAGTATTGAGCTTTATTGACAGAACCTATGACTTTGTTCTTCTGGACATTAGAATCCCGAAGCTTGATGGCATCGATACACTGAGAATCATTAAAAAACTCAATCCTGAAGTGCCTGCTATAACTTTTTCAGGAAATGCAGGAAAGGCGGAGATGGCAGACTCTTTAAAAATTGGTGCAATAAAGTGCCTTACAAAGCCTTTTGAGATAATGCAACTCAAAGACGATATAAAGAGATATATTTCAAGCCCTTGACGTTATTTTTTGGGCATGTCAGTAACGTTGTGTCAGTGCCCGTCTGATTTTTAACAGCTCCTATCTCAGTCCGAGTACATCCTGCATGTCATAAAGACCTGCTGGTTTTCCAGAAAGCCATAGTGCAGCCTTCAACGCGCCTCTTGCAAAGGTATCCCTGCTCGATGCCTTATGAGTAATCTCAACCCTTTCACCAAGACCACCAAATATGACTGTATGTTCACCAACAATGTCACCTGCGCGTATGGTCTGTATGCCAATTTCTTTTTGGGTAAGATACCATTTTAGTCACCAAGTCAAACAAAATATATGCTTGTAAAAGGGCTTGAAAAGTAGTTTTCGTCATTCTTATGGAAGCAGGAATCCAGTAAGATGAGTTTTTCTGGATTCCTGCTTTCGTGGGAATGACAAATAGTTGTATTTTCAAGTATAAATCGATGCAGACCAT
>JBGPQS010000098.1:0-5711 GCA_041489235.1 Thermodesulfovibrionia bacterium | reverse complement strand
CAGAAAACACCTTAAGAATTGGCACAGGGATTCCTTCAATGATGAAAAAGTCACCTTAATTTTCGCTGACGCAATTGAATATATCAAAAAGACAAAATTGAAGTTTGATGTCATCATTGCTGATATCAGTGACCCTGTTGAAAAAGGGCCTGCTCAGTTCCTCTTTACAAAAGAATTTTATTTAGATATAAAAAGAACACTGAAACCCGACGGAATCTTTGTCACTCACGCAACAGATGTTCAACATATTCCTCATAAAAGCCTTTCATCCGATATAGTGAAAATGCTTAGTGAGATTTTCCCTATAGCTGAATTCTATTATGAATATATCCCGAGCTTTAGTTCACTATGGGCATTCACAACTGGTTCATTAAAGTACAGTATAAAAAAGATGCCTTCTCTAACAATCAAAAGCAGATTAAAAGAAAGAAGGCTCAAAAACCTGTTCTATTATGATCATGAAACACACACAAGATTATTCTGTATACCCAAATACCTGAGAAAGCTCTTTCTCATCAGTTAATTTTTTTTTGTTTAAAACAGAGATGGTCACTTCTAACCATCAAATGGGCTCAGGAGAGCATAATTATTATTAAAGAAAAGATATTTATATTTTTTTTTAAAAGATAGTTTTGCTGAACCATTCATGTGATATTTTTATATGGTATAATAAGATTGGATATCATTTGATAGTCTATAGGTCATAATGGAAAAGAAAATAAAAAAGGCTATATTTCCTGCTGCAGGACTCGGGACAAGGTTTCTCCCTGCAACAAAGGCATCACCAAAAGAGATGTTGCCTATCGTTGACAAACCGATGATCCAGTATGCTATTGAAGAAGCAACTGCATGTGGAATAGAGGAGTTTATCATTATTACGGGAAAATACAAACGCGCCATAGAAGATCACTTTGATTCTGCATTCGAACTTGAAGAAAGCCTGAAAAAGGCCGGGAAGAAGAGACTTCTCGAAGAGATCAGACGATTAAACCGTATAAACTTTGCCTATATCAGGCAGAAGGCAGCCCTTGGGCTTGGTCACGCAATTTATTGTGCGAAACCCTTTGTAAAAGATGAACCTTTTGCCGTTCTCCTGAGTGACGATATTATTGACCCTGATGATACCTTACTTAAGGATATGATTAAAATCCATAGAGAGCTGAACGCTCCTGTGCTTGCCCTTCAGCAAGTCCCCATGTCAGAGATTCATAAATACGGAGTAATTGACGGGATAAGAGAAAGAGATGATGTGTATAAAATTAGCAATCTTGTAGAAAAACCTAAATCATCAGATTCACCATCTGACATGGCAATAATCGGCAGGTATATTCTCACACCTGATATCTTCGACATACTCGAAGGTATCGGCCCAGGCAGAGGTGGGGAGATACAACTTACAGATGCTCTTTGCAGTTTATTGAAAAAACGCCCTCTATACGGATATCTATTCAAAGGAACCAGATATGATGCAGGTGATAAGTTTGGTTACCTTAAGGCAACGGTTAACCTTGCCTTAAAAAATCCGCACGTTTGCGAAGAATTTAAAGAGTATCTTATTGAAGTCGTGGAAAAGTTAAAAATTAATGCATAGAAATATGTTAAGGAGTCAACGTGGAAGAAACAGAACAGAAAAGTAACAAAGAGATAGAGATACCTGATAACATACCCGTACTGCCAGTGAGGGATATTGTTGTTTTCCCTTACATGATACTTCCTCTTTTTGTCGGAAGGGAAATGTCAATAAAAGCTATAGATCATTCCCTCAATTCAAACAGGCTGGTACTTCTCCTCTCACAAAAGGATTTAAACATTGAAAATCCAACACCCGATGACCTCTATTCAGTAGGCACAGTAGCGATTATAATGAGGACGCTCAAGCTTCCTGACGGAAGGGTGAAGATACTCGTGCAGGGTCTGAGTAAAGCACGCGCATTGAATTACTCCCAGACAGAGCCTTTCTTTTTGTCTAATATAGAAAAGATAGTTGATAAGAAACTTGAGACATTTACCTTAGAAGATGAAGCACAGATAAGGACAATAAAAGAACAGTTAGACAGAGCTGTCTCTCTCGGAAAGACGATTCTTCCAGACATAATGGGAACTGTAGATAATATTGATGATCCTGGAAGACTTGCGGACCTTATTGTATCAAATCTTGGATTAAAAACAGAACATGCCCAGGAAGTGCTTGAGACAATTGACCCTATTATGAGGTTGAAACGTGTGAGTGAGGTATTAGGAAGAGAAATAGAGCTTCTGATAATCCAACAGAAGATTCAGTCTGAGGCAAGAGGAGAAATTGATAAGACACAACGTGAATATTATTTGAGAGAACAGCTTAAAGCAATACAAAAAGAACTTGGCACAATTGACGAAAGGGCTGAAGAAATTAAAGAATTCAGTAAAAAAATAGAAGATGCGAAGATGCCTGAAAAAGTATTGAAAGAAGCTGAGAAACAGCTCAGACGACTCGAAAAGATGCACCCGGACAGTGCAGAATCCGCCACTGTGAGAACATATCTTGACTGGCTCGTTGAGCTTCCCTGGTCAAAGAGCACCACAGACAACCTCGATATAAAAGCTGCGGAGAAGGTTTTAAATGATGATCACTATGATCTGGAGAAGGTAAAAGAGCGTATTTTAGAATACCTTAGCGTGAGAAAGTTAAAGGAAAAGATGAAGGGTCCTATCTTATGTTTTATTGGTCCCCCGGGCGTAGGAAAGACTTCTCTCGGAAGGTCTATTGCAAGGGCTCTTGGGAAAGAATTTGTCCGTATGTCTCTGGGAGGTATGAGAGACGAAGCAGAGATCAGGGGACATAGAAGGACGTATGTGGGCGCCTTGCCCGGAAGGATAGTACAGGGAATAAAAACAGCAGGAACGAACAATCCTGTATTCATGCTTGATGAAATTGACAAAATAGGTATGGACTTCAGGGGAGATCCCTCTTCTGCCCTACTCGAAGTTCTTGACCCGGAACAGAATAACTCCTTTGTAGATCATTATCTTGCAGTTCCCTTTGACCTTTCAAAGGTCATGTTTATTACCACTGGTAACCTTGTAGACACAATACCCAACCCTCTCAGAGACAGAATGGAGATAATATATCTTTCCGGCTATACAAAAGAGGAAAAGCTCGGCATTGCAAAGAACTACCTTATTCCAAAACAGTTAGAAGAGCACGGTATCAATAGCAAGATACTAAAAATCACTGATCCAGGGCTTCTTAATATCATTTCACAATATACAAGAGAGGCAGGGGTAAGAAACCTTGAGAGAGAGATTGCACATCTCTGCAGAAAAGTTGCAAAAAAGATAGTTGAGGGTAAAGAGAAGACATTTGTAATAAAAGCAAAAAACCTTCATAGATACCTCGGAGTGCCGAAATTCTTACCTGAAGAAGAGATGGATAAAGATGAGATTGGTGTTGCAACAGGCCTCGCATGGACAGAGTCTGGCGGAGACATCATCTATGTAGAGGCAACGACGATGAAGGGTAAAGGACATCTTACCTTAACAGGGCAGCTTGGAGATATCATGAAGGAATCTGCACAGGCTGCGTTGAGTTATGTACGTTCAAGGTCAAAAAAACTCGGCATAAATGACGAAATATATTCTAAAACGGACATCCATATCCATGTTCCTGCAGGCGCAATACCAAAAGACGGACCCTCAGCAGGTATTACAATGGCTACCTCGATTGCATCTGCTTTTACAGGAAAGCCTGTGAATAAGAATATTGCAATGACAGGAGAGGTTACATTGAGAGGAAGAGTGCTTCCAATAGGAGGGCTGAAAGAAAAAACACTTGCTGCAAAGAGGATGGGAATCAAAAAGGTAATTATCCCGAAGAGGAACAAAAAAGACCTTGAAGATATTCCTAAATATGTTAAGAAGGATATGGAATTTATATTCGCTGAAACAATGGATGATGTACTCAACGTTGCTTTGAAAAAAGTCCAGAGACAACAAAACCAATTAGTCACCAATCAGAAAAGACAGAAGTCTGTTCACTAATATGAGGCTTTCTCAAATCGGGGAGCTTTCCCTTTTAGAACAAATAAGGAAGAGGTTTGAAAAACAATCACGCACTATTATTGTCGGTATAGGCGACGACGCTGCAGTATTAAAACAAGGAGATACAAACCTCCTCGTGACTACTGACATGATGGTCGAGGGGATTCACTTTGACCTCAGTTTTACAACTCCCTTTCAGCTTGGTTTTAAGTTAGTATCTGTGAATGTAAGTGACATCTATGCTATGGGGGGAAATCCCAGCTACCTTTTACTGAGTCTTGCTATGAATAACTATACAGAAAAATCATTTATTGATAAATTCTTTGACGGAGTTCATAAGGCGATGAACCTATATGGTGTATCCCTTGTCGGTGGAGATCTTTCATCCTCAAAAAGTCTCATGAGTCTGTCAGCAACCCTCATCGGATATACAAAAAGGCATATTCGACGCTCTGGTGCAAGAGTGGGAGATAAAATCTATGTAACAGGGCCTCTCGGGGATTCAGCCTGTGGTCTAATGTTGTTGAAGAAAAAGATAAAAAAACCTGTACCTCTTGAAGGTTATAACGAAAGAGAGCAGAGAGCAAAAAGCACGGGGCATAGAGCTCAAAATAAATACACTTTGCTCCATGCTCTATACTCCAAGCTCTCAGTGGGAGGTTTATCATGGAAAGTGGTTGAGCCGTTACTGAGAAGGCATCTCATACCTGAGGCAAGAGACCCGAAGGAATTTGTCAGGTATGCAACAGCTATAATTGATATAAGTGATGGGCTCCTTATTGATTTGTCAAGGCTCTGCGACGAAAGCAAAGTCGGAGCAAGAATATATATTGAAAAAATTCCTGTATCTTATGAACTCAAAAAAGCTGCTTCATATCTTGGATTTTTTCCAATAAAATTAGCTTTATCAGGCGGAGAAGATTATGAGCTACTGTTCACTGCACCGGCCAATAAAAAGGTTAAGGCACTCCATATTGGAGAGATTACAGAATCAGAAAGGGTAATAATAGATAGTTCTGGCAGAAAAAAAGCATTCTCAGCAGAAGGTTATCAACACTTTGGCGTTCAGAGATAGACTCAGAGAAATTTTAAGAATAAAAGAGACACCCCACAGAATAGCGATGTCTTTTTCTACAGGTGTCTTTATAGGAATGTCTCCGTTTTTAGGTATACACACCATTCTCGGAGTAATCGTTGCGTGGCTTTTTAGACTCAACACATTTGCTATAATTACCGGAGTATATATCACAAACCCATGGACTATTGTGCCGATTTATACCTTTAGCACATGGGTAGGCGTACAGTGCCTTGGATTACAGCAAATAATTCCAAAGATAGACTGGTCAACTATTACTTTCAGTAAATTTCTTAATGAACTTACTCCGCTTCTGATGCCCTTTATTGGTCCCATAGTCACGCCGTGGTCCATTGGCACGATGACGGCTTTGCTCGTCTTCCTGTTGAAGATCCTTTCCATCCTTATTGATTTTCCCTGCAAAGGCCTACCTCAATTAATGTATAAATAAGTACATTAAAGTACTTATTAATACTACAGTGTTGGATCATATGTATTTATACCTTGCCGTTGCTGGTAGTCCAAAATAGAGTGTTAGATGACCAAGTTTTCGTCTGGAGAGTGAAAAATGGAGCGTTGCAGACTAAGTTTTATCGAGAGCGTGTATTCCAACAGTTCT
>JBGPQS010000097.1:0-5732 GCA_041489235.1 Thermodesulfovibrionia bacterium | reverse complement strand
CGTAGTAGTCTCAACTGGCGCTAATACCTACTTTGGTTCATTAGCAGCAAGCATTGTAGGAGAGCGTGAATTGACCAGTTTTGACAAAGGAGTGAACAAGTTCACCTGGTTGATGATACAGTTCATAATGGTTATGGTACCTTTGGTGTTTTTCCTCAACGGGCTGAGTAAAGGGAACTGGCTTGAAGCCTTCCTGTTTGCTATGGCTGTTGCTGTCGGCCTAACTCCTGAGATGCTGCCGATGATCGTTACGGTAAACCTTTCCAAGGGAGCAATTGAGATGTCCCGCAAAAAGGTAATCGTCAAGCGCCTAAACTCTATTCAGAACTTCGGTGCGATGGATGTGCTCTGCACAGACAAGACCGGTACGCTGACACAGGGGAAAATTGTGCTGGAGAAACACCTTGATATTGACGGTAACGAAAGGGAAGAAATCCTCAACTTTGCCTTTTTGAACAGTTTCTACCAGACAGGATTAAAGAATGTGATGGACGTAGCTGTGCTCGATCATAAACATTTGGAAAAACAATTAGTCGAGGAACAGAATTACCGGAAGATCGATGAAATCCCTTTCGATTTTGTGCGCCGCCGGATGTCGGTTGTGGTGGAAGACAACCAGAAACGGCACATACTCATCTGCAAAGGAGCAGTGGAGGAAATTATTGCTCTTTCCACTCAGATTGAAATCGAGGGTAAAATCCTTTCGATTGATGACACTAATCACCATACGAAGACAGAGAAATTAGTCCGGGAGTTAAATGAACAGGGTTTCCGGGTAGTCGCTTTGGCTTACAAAATAATGCCTGAAACGGCGGAGGCATACACGGTGGCAGATGAGTCGGACCTTATTCTTTTAGGTTTTCTGGCCTTTCTGGATCCTCCCAAGGAAACGGCTTCAGAAACTCTAAAAGATTTACGTCTCAATAATGTTCAAGTTAAAATCCTGACGGGAGATAATGAAATTGTAACCCGTAGCATCTGCAAACAAGTGGGGTTGTCAATCGATCATATTTTGCTTGGTCACACACTGGAAAAAATGTTGGATGCAGAGTTAGACAAGGTCATTGACCAGACAACAATTTTTGCGAAACTATCTCCAGCGCATAAAGAACGTATCATTCGTGCCTTTCAGAAGCAAGGCCACGTTGTCGGGTTTATGGGAGATGGCATTAACGATGCTCCTGCTTTAAAGGCTGCAGATGTAGGTATCTCAGTAGATAGCGCAGTAGATATAGCCAAAGAATCTTCGGACATTATTCTGCTGGAACACAGCCTGCTGGTGTTGCAAGAAGGTGTGATTGAAGGCCGCAGGGTTTTTGGCAATATCATTAAATACATCAAGATGGCTGCCAGTTCAAATTTCGGCAACATGTTCAGCGTGGTAGGAGCCAGTATCTTTCTGCCGTTTCTGCCAATGCTGCCGTTGCAGATATTGACGAACAACCTGTTGTATGATTTCTCTCAGACCACGATTCCGACCGACAATGTTGATCAAGAGTGGCTGATGAAACCGCGTAAATGGGCTATCGATGAAATACGCAGGTTTATCCTTTTTATCGGTCCGATCAGCTCAATCTTCGACTACCTTACTTTCTTTATCATGTTGTATATCTTTAATACCTGGAATAACCCGGCTCTCTTCCGTACCGGTTGGTTTGTGGAGTCATTGCTTACACAAACGCTGATTATTCATGTAATCCGCACCAACAAGATTCCGTTCATTGAAAGCAGAGCCAGTCTACCTCTCATCATGACCTCACTCATCATAGTTGCGATTGGGGGATGGCTGCCGTTCTCACCTGTAGCTGGTACGCTTGGATTTACAGCTCTTCCGCCACTCTATTGGGTACTGTTGGCAGCGATGCTGTTGTGCTATATCATGCTTACACAGTTGGTCAAGACATGGTTTATTCGCAAGTATGCCGATTAAACTCGTCAACAATTCTCGATATAATTTCTGGGATGCTTTAATTAGTTTAACGTTTTAACTGGTAATCTTTTTTTAGATCAAATCGTAAGTGAGAATATAGAGGTAAAACCGTTAACATTTAGTCCGTCTTCAAAATGAATATTTCCGAGTATAATCCTCACTAAATGACCATGATCCAAAATGCGTCTTTGATGAAGAACTAAATAAGTGGTAAGTCAAGAATTCTGACAGTAAGAAATAAGCTCTTTATGTTGCCAGGTTATATAAAATTAGCTTTCAAATTAGTCATTGCGTTCTGCTCAGAAGCTTTAATGCCTTCTCGTGAAGTCTCTTATTCCCTGATACAAGCAAAGAGGCACATCTTTTTAGGCTTATCTTCTGGACTTCGATAGGGTCGCCCTGAATATCCGTAAAAATTCCGCCGGCTTCCTGCACAAGCAGCCAGCCACCTGCAAAGTCAAAACTTCTTGAAAACGATGGGCTCACAAAGATGCTGATCGCTCCATATGCAAGATAGGCAAGATCTAATGCCGTAGAGCCAAAACATCTGATTTTTCTTGATTCAGCAATAAGTGGCATTATCCTCTGTATGTCTTTTCGGGGGGATTGTGCCTCATATGCGATAAGATAGAATTCGTCATCTTTCTGTGTAAAAATTTTCTCGCCGTTTAAAAATGCCCCTTCCCCCTTCTCTGCCCAAAACTCATCAGCATTGATAAGGTTCACCACATAGGCAAGTTCAACATCTCCTATTGTATCTCCATCCGCAACTGCAATGGAGGTGCAGTAAAAAGGTATTCCCGATATTGCATTCTTGCTGCCATCAATAGGGTCTATAAGAACCCTCTTGCCTCCGCCTCTTATTTCCTTTATTCCACTCTCTTCAGAAACAATTGTTAACGATTCTCCTGACTTTTCAAGGCCTGAGATAATAATTTCTTCTGCTCTTTCATCTATTGGATAAGTCTTATCCCCTGATGCACCAACACCGATGGCAATCTTCGAGAGGGGAACTCGTCTGATTAAAGAGATTTCCTTTAAAAGTTTTTTGCCAATATTTCTGAGAACCTCGATCTTCATGATTAATGTATTTTACGGAAAGACCAGAAATGAGGCAATAGAATTGAGGAGTGCTATCTCTTTAGAATCAAACCTCACTGTTGAAAATCAACTATAAAATAAAGTAGAATTAAATCAACGTTGAACTGAAGCTTTAAGGCAAATATGCATCTTCAAAATAACATTTTTACATACCATGGATTTCATCGTAAACATCAGAAACTATCATTTCTATTATCAACTTTTTGTTTTTTAACGATTCTAGGGTTTGTAATAATTTGTTACGATGATGATCTTTTGGATAATTATGATCCTCCTGTCATTGCATTACGATGCCCGATTATTCTTTATCATGCCACTGATGAAATAACACTCATAAAACTAATCGGCGAATCAGTTAGTCTTCCATTAATAAATAATTTTTCTTTTCTCACCAGAGCTCCTCCTGGATAGTTCCTAAAAGTCTAATTTTTTTTTAGAACTCATCAGGCTACCTGATATTATATCAGGGGAATTTTATAATCGCCTCGGATATACAGGTTATCCTTGATATTTTGATTAGTCTGTTTTCATAAAAGTGAAGTCAGGATAACAGACTGGGAAGAAATAATCAGAAATATAAGTACCTTGAAGGTTTTGAGAAGGAAGCGACGGGCAATGCCCGTTTATACAAAAAAGAAAAGTTCTAAGAGGAGGGAACCATGTTTGGTTTAGGGATGCAAGAGCTTATCGTTATACTGGTAATAGTTCTTGTTCTGTTTGGTTCATCAAGATTACCCGAGATTGGCAAGGGTATAGGACAGGCAATTAGTAATTTTAAAAAGGGCGTATCTGAACCTCATGAAATAGACGCGACAGACGAGAAGGATAGCTCTAAGAAAGAACAGGCAGAAAAAGGAAAATAGAGAACACGTAAGTAAAAAGATTAATTGCCTGTAAGAGCACACAAGTTTGAGGCGGCTTATTTTTGTTTCAGATACTTGTTGCCATTAAGATATGTTAAAAGTGTTTATTGCGTAAAAAAGCATGGAATAGGAGAATTCTCAATGGCCGAAAGTGATAACAATAAGAAAAATATATCAAGACATATATTGCCGACATCTGCAAACTTGTTAGGACTCTGCTTCGTAATACTCAGCTTCATAAAAATTTGGACAAAAGGTGGAGTTGAAACTATCGTTGATGAGTTACTCGGGGGAGCAATAATTCTCTTTCTCATTTCCAGTGTATTATCGTATGCCTCCATGCGGTCTAAGAGAAAGGCAGAATTTTATGAAAAGATTGCGGACATAATTTTTCTGGCTGGATTGTTTTTTCTATCTACAATTTCAGTAATAATAGTTGTTTGTGAGATGATATAGGAAAATTTATTATTGCCTTTTTGGTATTTGTGCCAAGCAAGAGCAGTTCTTGATGTTGAAAAAGAAAATACTACTTGAGAGGAATATTCTGGATGAAGCTATAAGCTACTACCATGGGCAAGTTATTTGTATAAACATAATCTCAATAGATAGGATATAAATTAATGGAACGCATAATGAATGTCATATCATATCTTAGTAAACTGCCCAAGCCATTCATTACAGCTTCAGGAATTGTACTCGTCTTATTTCTTGGCATTGTCGATCACTTTACCGGTGATCTTTCTTTCTTGATATTTTATTTAATCCCCATCTCCCTTGTTTCTTGGTATGTAGGACGTCTGTCCGGAGCATTGATATCAATTCTGAGTGTCATAACATGGTATACAGCTAATGTGGCGCTGACACATACTATCATCACATATTGGAATATAACAGAGAAACTTTTCTTTTTATTAATTGTTTCTTACATTCTATCCAAACATAAAAAGACAGAAGAGTCCTTAGCACAAAAAACAGCCGATTTAGATCGCTCCAATAAAGAACTTGAACTATTCTCACAAGTAGCTTCACATGACCTTCGGGAACCACTCTTTACGGTATCAGGTTTTGCGAACCTCCTCAAACGTCGCTACAAAGACAAGCTTGATAATGATGCCCAAGACTATATCAACTATATCGTGACTGGAACTGCCCATATGCAGCAATTAGTCAGAGATCTTCTTGAATACGCTCGGGTGAGCACTTCGGATAAGCCTTTTATACCTGTTGACTGCAATGATGTTTTTAAGAAAGTGCTTGATAACCTTAAGACAACAATAGAGGAAAGCGGCGCTGTGATCACCTCCGACCCTCTCCCCACAGTGATGTCGGATGAGACACAAAGCATTCAATTGTTTCAGAATCTCATCGGCAATGCCATCAAATACCGCAGAGATGACTCACCGCGTATCCACGTTTCTGCAAAACGAATCGACGAGACTGCACGTGCAGAGCAACAATTCACGATTAAGAAGGGTTGGCTCTTTTCTGTCTCAGACAACGGTATCGGAATCGAGCCCCAATATTTTGAACGCATCTTTCAACTATTTCAACGTCTCAATAGGGGTGACACATCTAACGGCACAGGAATCGGTCTTGCAATTTGTAGAAAGATTGTTGAGCGACATGACGGGCACATCTGGGTCAAGTCCGAGCATGGCAAAGGTTCTGTTTTTTATTTCATCATCCCGATCAACTAAAAATTTGGGTGTTTATGAAGTTCGGTTACTTCTTGATAGTCTCTGAAGAGGAAGGACGCAGTCATCCGAACTCTACAAACGGTTCAGAGAAATATTCAAATCCAATGAACTTAAAAGAGGTACAATTTTATGAAGAACCGT
>JBGPQS010000096.1:0-5766 GCA_041489235.1 Thermodesulfovibrionia bacterium | reverse complement strand
GAAGACACGCATGGCAATGCTTTCCAGGGCGGTAGCAGGGGTAAAGGGAGAAACATTGATTATCAATCTCCCAGGAAGCCCAAAAGCAGTAAAAGAAAACCTCGAAACAATTTTGAATATCATTCCCCATGCGATAGAGAAAATTAAAGGAGACCCTACTGAATGTGCACGTTAAGGAGATGAAATGAAGGATGTTTCATTCCCCTTAGCTTTTCTTGCAGGGGTATTATCATTTCTTTCCCCATGTGTTCTCCCGCTCGTGCCCTCTTATGTATCCTTTATTACCGGCATTTCATTTGAAGACCTCACCGCAGATGTGGACAGGAAAAGGGTGAGGTACCTGACCATCACACACTCGCTTGCTTTCATATTTGGTTTTTCGTCGATCTTTATCACTTTGGGCGTATCATCATCTGGCATAGGCAGACTTTTATTTGACTACATGGACTATATAAGGATAATCGGCGGTATTGTTGTCATCATATTTGGTCTGTTTATTGCGGGTATTCTGAAATTCGGCTTTCTCATGAGGGAAATAAAATTCAAAATAGGAGGGAGACCTTCGGGATATATTGGGTCGTTTCTTGTAGGGATGGCATTTGCAGTAGGCTGGGCACCATGCATCGGCCCAATACTTGGCACAATACTCATTTATGCAAGTTCACAGGCATCTGCCTTCTATGGATTCAAGCTTCTCTTAGTCTATTCCCTTGGCCTTGCAATCCCCTTTTTTATCTCAGCCCTTGCAATTAATTCATTTCTCAGTTATTCAAAGAAACTGGCTAAATATATGCGATGGATTATGTTTTTCAGCGGACTTATCCTCATTGTGTTCGGGATCATGCTCCTGAGCAATAAGGTGCGTGAATTCTCAGGACTCTTTCCAGATTTCGGTATTAAGTTCTAGCGACGTTTAAATGTTCCACGTGGAACAATGCAACAGGTGAAGTCCTTATGATGTCTCTGGAACAGAAGTCCCGATACGAATCAGGACGTCCACGTTTCCTTTTGTACTGCTGACAGGTGACGTTTTCTATGTCTTCAGCTTTTTCCCTTGATTGTAGCTCCCCATTGCTGAAGATTACTTACTATAAACTGCACAATCTGTTTGTGTTCGTCTTTTCCGCTACCCGTTATCTCCATAGGTTTATCAAAAACCATATGAATCGGCTTATTTCGACTTACAGGACCTATATCTTTGAGATATGTTCCGTTTTCCCAGAAATCCGTTTTAAGGGCTGCAGGTATAATGTGTACTCCAGCAGCTTTTGCCAATTTGATACCTAAAGAGTTGAATTCTTCAAGGTTGAAAACAGCATTCCGGGTACTTTGAGGAAATATGATTATAGAGATACCTTTTGAGAGAAGTTCCTTGCCTTTATTCATAACGACCTGAAAATCTTCTCTGGGATTTATTCTCTTTACCACAATAGGGTTCCGTGACCTCATCACAGGTCCAAATAAGAAATGTCTGACTAAACTCTCTTTGACCACAAACGTAACCTCCATGAGGGGTGCAATTATGCACGGAAGCACGAAGGTTTCAAGTGTGCTCATGTGGTTGCTAATGAATACAACTGGCCCTGAAACAGAACGCAGGTTGTCCAATCCTCTCATGTGGAAACGGCCGCCACATCCCTCAATTAACTTGAGGATTCTATATGAAGACTCTGCCCATGCCGCGCTGTTATATGTGTTCTTAACTGCCAGTGATCTGCTCCTTATAATCTCTCCAATATACCCACCCACAAAAAACCAGCGGCTACCCAGAAACAGTCGATCCATGAGCAAACGGGGAGTGCTGTCAGGGGTGTCATATGTATCTCCTGTGAAATATTGCTTCAAATCTATCGAGTCCTTTGTATGCGTATTAGGATAATAAAATAGGGACAGCGACCAGTTATTTATTTAAACCTACATTTTTTCTTATTTGCCCAGTTTTAAGCCGATCTCTGCAAGTCTTTTCCCAAAATAACGACAGATATTAGCCTCGTTTTCATCAATTTCTCTCATATTGTCAGCACCTGCTACATGGCCGGGACCATACGGAGCACCTCCACCTTTTGTTAAATAGAGATCGGGTACAGAGTATGGCACCCCAACAAGAATGAAACCAAGATGCAGAAGTACATTCATAAGTGAGAGAATAGTTGATTCTTGTCCGCCGTGTAGAGTTCCTGTTGAAACAAATACTCCTGCCGGTTTTCCCTCAAATGTCCTTTGCATCCATAACGAACCGAGTTGGTCAATCTGATTTTTCAGTTGAGCTGATACATTCCCAAACCTTGTCGGAGTTCCAAAGGCTATAGCTCCAGCCTCTTTAAAATCATTCAGTGTAACGAGTTGAATGTCTTTCTGCATTTCTGCTCCTGCTTGCATGTCAGTTCTTGACTGTACAAGAGATTCAGGCATTAGTTCGGGGACTTTTCTTATAACCGCTTCTGCACCTTCTACCTGATTAACTCCTTCAGCTACTAATTTCGCCATCTTATAAACATTTCCAAAGGTACTGTAAAAGACAATTAATACTTTCATAGTTATCTCCTTTCGTTTTTATAACGTTCAAGGCAAAAAAGTGATAGCATTTGTATGTTAATTTTTTTGGCCAGATGTTAGGCGATAGTTTACGATCAATTTCCCCTTTGTCCTTTTCCCATAAGCTCTTAAGGTCTCTCTTTCCATAAATACCTCTCAATAAAAGTGCTGGTTTGAATTTTTAATAAAAATCCCTTCCACTGTCTGCACTGAGCGATTAACTCGTTCACACCAGAAATTATCCGAAAAGGTTCGAATATCCCAACTCTGGTCTAAGACTCGTAGAGCTTTAAGCTCAAATAAAACTCTAATGTTCCACGTGGAACAACTCTTATCCTGTAACTTCTCTCAGCCACTTAAGGTAATCTTCTGAGCCTTCAACTATTGGCAACGCTATGATTTCAGGGACTGTATAGCTGTGAAGTTCTTTGACTTTTTTCATCAGGGAATCAAAGAGGTGTTTTTGTGTCTTTGCAATCATAAGAACTTCGGGCTCGTCCTCTATCTTTCCCTGCCAGCTATAGATAGAACGGATGTTTTTGATGATATTCACACAACCTGCAAGTTTGTTTTCTAAAAGAGCCTTTGCAATTATCACTGCTTCATTCTCGTTTGAAGCAGTGATAATTGCAACTATTTCATCCATAACGCATAATCCCCCATCCCTATCTCACAAGTGAAGATAAGTGGATTTTAATTTACAAATTAAAGGACAGAATGTGGCAGAATGGCTTTAAAGCTTACTAATCAGTGACCTTAAGGACGATATCCTTTTCTCTCACTTCCCCGTTGACTTTCATCCCTATGCTCTGACCTTTTTCTGCTCTTGCAACATTCTGGTGTTCCATCTGCATGGATTCTACCTTCTGCGTAATATCAGTGGCATGTCCACTGATGTGTATGGTGTCTCCGACCAGCAGGGGTTCTGAGAGCTCAACAACTGCCACACCTATTTTGCTATAAAAGTGTGTTATCTTACCAACCTTTATTTCCATAATGTTAATATTACCAGAATTAAAGAAAATTTCAATACTTTTTCTGAGATTTTAACTAAACCCTACCTTATCCTCCCCTTGGCAAGAAGAGGTGAGGAGGGGCAAGAACAGGTTAACGCTTGTTTGCTAACTTCATATAATATTCAATATCGAGGAGTCTTCTTTTGAAATCGACTCCTGGAGAGTAACCACCGATTGAGCCGTCAGATTCGATGATCCGATGGCATGGCAGTATTATTGGGAGAGGATTTCTGCTCAGTGCCTGGCCTGCAGCCCTGAAGGCATTCGGATGATTAATTTTTTCAGCAATCCATTTATATGTTCTTGTTTCTCCATAGGGGACTTCCTTCAAGGCAAGCCATACTTTTCTGTCGAATTCTGTGCCTGTAGTAAACTCTAATTTTTGTGTGAATTCTTCCCTGCCATTTTCAAAATATTCTTTAAGTTCTTTTTTTATTAAAGGAGGTGCTTTACCTTTTGGAAGTATTTCTCCCGGTTTATTGAAATAAATCCCGCTGAGGGCTTTGCCAGTAAATATAAGGTAGAGTGTCCCTATAGGGCTTTCAAAGGTGTCGTAGAAAGACTCAGAACCAGGTAACCTCTTCTGTCTCATCCTGCTCTCTGGAATAAACCTCGACCCTGTCACCACCTTTTTTTATGGCGTGGGCTAAGGCTTTTTCAGCACATAACATAAATTCTTCTGTTGTTTGGTTATCAAGGAAGGTAAGACCAACGCTTGCTGTTATTCGGCCTTTTGGCTGAGATTCCTCGTAAAGGAAAGGGTAATTTCTTATAATTGCAGCGAACCGGTTACTCAGGGAAAGCCCGGCTGTGATCACGGTGTTCGGAAGTATTATTGCAAAGGAGTCACCTCCGTATCGGACTACAACGTCAGAACCTCTTATATTTTTCCGGAGAAGTTCAGCGGTCTTTTCTATTACTAAATTACCGTAATATTCTCCATGCTCTTTCACATATTGTCCAAAGAAGTCTAAATCGAGAATGAGAAGGTTTAATGGAAGCTTGTACCTTGTTGCTCTCTCTACTTCCTGTGCAAGCCGAATTTGGAAATACCTGTGGCTGAAAAGCCCTGTGAGATCATCTATCAGCCCTGCCCTTCTCGGATAAAGCATCTCAAGTTCTTTTATATGTCCCACCAATTCCTTAGTATCAAAGGCTTGCTTTTTGACAATTCTTTCTATCTTTCCTACAAGGCTGATTCTATCCTCAACGGATATATCTCTTTCAGTGAGTATAAATATAGGGATGTCTTTTGTTGAGGGATTGTCTTTTATATCCTTTATAACGTCATAACAGAGCATATCAGGAAGTGTGAAATCAAGCAGGATTACACCTGGCCTTAATGCTGTTGCGAGTTCTACTCCTCTCTTTCCATTAGGTGCAGTATACATAAGAAATCCCTGAGGCTCAAATATCTCTTTAAGATAGTTTGTCACTTTATCCTCTGATTCTATTATCAAGACAGAGATTGGAAGTACCTTCCTGCCTTTGACAACAGTTATCTCTTCAAGCTTCAAAATGAGCGCCTCTTTTTCGAGGGGTTTAAGGAGATAATCTGTTGCGCCGAGTGCGAAGGCAAGCTCTTTATTATTGACTATTGAATGGATGATTACAGGAATTGAAGCTGTTTTCTTGTCGCTCTTAAGCTCTTGCAGCACCTCCCACCCATCTTTTTTAGGAAGCATAATATCTAAGGTGATGGCAAACGGCTTCAGATTCTTTGCCTTCTCCAATGCTTCCTGTCCATCAAATGCATGGGCGACCTTATACCCTGATTGCGTGAGATGGAGAGTGAGAAGCTCGGCAGTGGGCAAATCATCTTCCACGACAAGGATGAGCGGTGCCTCTTCTTTCATCCAGGGAAAGTTCAGACTTACTGCATCTACAGCCTCTGGCTTTGTTGGTTCAACAGGTGAGGTTACAGGTATAAGGAATGAGAATGTACTGCCCTCTCCAAGAGTGCTTTCTAACGTGATATTCCCTCCATGGAGTTCAATAAGTTTTTTGGTGAGTGCAAGGCCAAGACCCACACCACCATATTTTCTTGAAAATGTTGAGTCTGCCTGCTCAAATTCATCAAATATCTTTTCTTTGTCTTCAGGCCCTATACCAATGCCTGTATCCCAGACAGAGAATCTTACAAATTCCAACCCTGGTATTGCCCAGGGGTAACGCCCGTCAATATTTTCTTCCATTGCTATCGTTATCCCTACTT
>JBGPQS010000095.1:0-5768 GCA_041489235.1 Thermodesulfovibrionia bacterium | reverse complement strand
TAATTTTCAGTGATGGAAAGTCATATGGCTATCCCATGGAAACAATTGCATTTGAAAAGGAAGGAAAAGCCTTCTTAAAATGGATTTCGCTCGAAAATGAAAAAGATTTGGTACTCTATTCCAGAGAAATATAAGTTGTTAGTTGTTAGTAATTAAAAACTGAAAACTAACAACTGACAACTATTTAAAATTCCAATCCTGCTTCTCTCGCCGCCTCTGCTAATGCCTTTACCCTGCCATGGTAAAGATATCCACCCCTGTCAAAAACAACCTTTTTTATGCCTTTTTCCAAAGCCCTTTTTGCTATGAGCTCTCCAACCAGTTTTGCTGTATTGATATTTCCTTTGTGTGACTTTGTATCTTCAAACTTCTTATCAAGGCTTGACGCAGAGATTATAGTATGTCCCTTAAAGTCATCGATAATCTGAGCATACATATTATTCAAACTCCTATATACAGATAGTCTTAACCTTTCTGGAGCTCCGAATACCTTCTTTCTTATCCTTCGACAGCGTCTCTGTCTGCCCTCTTTCTTACTCCTTGCCAAAAAAACCTCCAAAAATTCAGTTACTAGTTATCAGTCATCAGTTAATTATTTTTTCCCTGCCTTACCAGCTTTCAATTTGAGCTTTTCGCCTGAATATCTCACTCCCTTACCCTTATACGCATCAGGCTTCCTCAGGCACCTGAGATTTTCAGCTATCTGCCCAAGTTGCTGCTTGTCAATTCCAAAAAGTGTAATTTGTGTCTGCTTTGTATCAACCGAGGCATTAATCCCTTCTGGTAATTGAACCTCAATGGGATGGGAGTACCCAAGTGTCAAGACAATCTTATCTCCTTTAACCTGGGCCCTGTAACCAACACCAACTATTTCAAGAACTTTCTGGTAGCCCTGAGATACCCCTATGACCATATTAGAAATAATACTCCTTGTGAGACCATGAAGCGACCTCTCAATTCTCGAGTTATCTGTCCTCTCTACTACTATCGTGCTCCCGTTTACTAAAACTTTTATCTTGTCAGGATAGTTCCAGCTCAACTGCCCTTTAGGACCTTTTATTGTAATTTCTCCGTTTTTCACCGATACATCTACACCCTTAGGGATCTCTATCGGCTTTTTCCCGACTCTTGACATTTCTATTTTTCTCCCTTATCCCGTTTAGAGAGAAATAAATCTCTCATAGGGGTTACCATACATAACAGACAACCTCTCCCCCAACGCCTTCTTGGCGGCAGACTTTATCACTTACTATCCCTCTTGATGTGGTGACAATAGCGATACCGACACCACCCATGACTCTCGGGATTTCTCCCTTGTTCACATAAATTCTTCGGCCCGGCTTACTCACCCTCTTCAATCCTGAGATCACATTTTCATTGTCCATATATTTCAATACGATCCTCAGTATGCCCTGCTTTTTATCTTTTAATATTTTATATGCCTTAATAAATCCCTCTTCTTTCAATATCTTTGCTACCTCTAATTTCATTCTGGAGGCAGGAACATCAACCTTTTCTGCCTTTATACGCACTGCATTTCTTATCCTTGTAAGCATGTCTGCAATCGGATCGGTTAACATTAATTCACCTCTACCAGCTTGATTTAATTACCCCGGGTATATGTCCTTCAAGAGCAAGTGTTCTAAAGCAAATCCTGCACATACCGAACTTCCTTAAATAGCCTCTTGGTCTCCCGCATATTTTACATCTACTATGAGCTCTTACCCGGAATTTTGGTTGCCTCTTGGCTTTTTCTATCATACAAGTCTTCGCCATTAGTCAATCCTCTCAATTTCTAAACGGCATTCCTAAATAACGTAACACAGCCTTGCTTTCTTTATCTGTTTTCGCATTAGTACAAATTATGATATCAAGACCATGAACCATTTCTACTTTGTCATAATCTATCTCGGGGAAGATAAACTGCTCTTTAAAACCCAATGAATAGTTCCCTCTCCCGTCAAAAGATCTTCCTGATACACCTCTGAAATCCCTGATTCTTGGTAAAGCAAGGTTTATAAATCTATCAAGAAATTCATACATTATGTTACCTCTGAGGGTCACCTTACACCCTATCGGCATTCCCTGCTTTAGTTTAAAACTCGCAATTGATTTCTTTGCCTTAGTGACAACCGCTTTCTGTCCCGTTATTAAGGAGAGTTCCTTCTGCGCTGCATCAAGGAGTTTTATATTCTGTATCGCCTCTCCAAGACCAACATTAAGGACAATCTTCTGTATCTTGGGTACTTCCATTACATTCCTATATGAAAATTCTTTCATCATTGCAGGAGCAATTTCTTTCAAATATCTTTCTTTAAGCCGTGGTACCATTACTGGTCTATTACCTCCTTGCATTTCCTGCATACTCTTACTCTTTTACCGCCTGAGAGCATTGTACTGCTCATCCTTGTTGGTTTGCTGCACTTCGGGCATATGAGCATTACATTCGATATATGAAGTGGCGCTTCCTTCTCAATAATTCCACCCTGAGCATATTTTCTGCTCGGTTTCATGTGTTTCTTGATTATATTAATCCTCTCTACAAGAAGCATATTTTTTGAAGGGTTCACAGAAAGAACCCTCCCCCGTTTATCCTTTTCCTTGCCAGAAATTATTAAAACTGTATCATCTTTCTTGATACCCAAACTCATAGTTTCTAAAGCACCTCCGGGGCCAAAGAAATTATTTTTGTAAACTCTTTCCATCTGAGTTCCCTTGCCACAGGCCCAAAAATCCTTGTCCCGACTGGTTCACCCTCTGTATTTATAAGAACAACTGCATTCTGATCAAACCGTATATAAGACCCGTCTGTTCTTCTGTGCTCTTTTTTTGTCCTCACAACAACTGCTTTTGTGACTATCCCTTTCTTAATATTGCTATCAGGCAGTGCCTCTTTGACACTTACCACAACAATATCACCAAGCCGTGCATACTTTCTGTGAGAACCCCCAAGTACCTTTATGCATTGTACTTTTTTTGCACCTGAATTATCTGCTACCTCGAGCATGCTCCTCAGTTGAACCATCTTCAATCACCTCTTGCTCCCTTGTCTAAAATATCTACTACCATCCACCTTTTGTCTTTGCTCAGAGGCCTTGCCTCTATAATTTTGACGGTATCACCAATACTACACCTGTTCTCCTCATCATGTGCCTTAAACTTTGTGACTCTTTTTACTGTCTTCTTGTACCTGTGATGCTGAAACAGTCTTGTCACAGCAACAACTACTGTTTTATCCATCTTATCACTCACTATTTTACCTGTATAAACTTTTTTAGACATTTCTTCTACCTTCTGTTTTCAACTTTTCACTTTTAATCGTTAACACTCTTACAATATCTTTTCTTACTGCATGTATTCGCATCGGGTTCTCTATCTCGCCTGTTGCTTGCTGAAACCTTAAATTGAAGAGCTCTTTTCTGAGGTCATTCTCTTTTTGCACTAGTTCGTCTATTGTCATTGCCCTGAGATCAGATGATTTCACAGGATCTTCTCATCTCTTTTTACAAATCTTGTCTCAAGAGACAGTTTATGAGAAGCGAGACGAAAGGCTTCTTTTGCAAGCTCTTCGCTCACACCTGACATTTCATAAAGGATCCTCCCTGGCTTCACCACAGCAACCCAGTACTCAAGCGCTCCTTTTCCTTTACCCATCCTTGTCTCAGCAGGTTTTTTCGTTATTGGTTTATCAGGGAAAATCCTTATCCATACCTTGCATCCTCTTTTTGCATGACGTGTAATCGCAATTCTTGCTGCTTCGATCTGCCTACTCGAAATCCATCCAGGCTCAAGTGCCTTCATGCCGAATTCTCCAAAAGTGACTGTAGAACCTCTATAGGCTTTCCCATTCATTCTGCCTTTCTGCATCTTTCTAAATTTGACCTTTTTGGGCATTAACATACTATCACCTAATTTTCTTTAGCTTTACCTTCTGGCAACACATCCCCGTGGTAGATCCACACTTTCACCCCTATAACACCATACGTTGTTCTTGCCTTTGCATAACCGTAGTCTATATCAGCTCTAAACGTATGAAGTGGGACCCTGCCTTCCCTGTACCATTCTGACCGCGCTATCTCAGATCCTGCGAGTCTTCCTGAGCATGATATTTTTACTCCAAGGGCGCCAAATCTCATGGCAGATGCCACAGCCTTTTTCATCGCCCTTCTGAAAGCAACCCGTTTTTCAAGCTGAAGAGCTATATTTTCTCCAACAAGTTGAGCATCTATTTCTGGCTTCCTTATCTCTTTTATATCTATCGCAACTTCTTTACCTGTCATCAACTTGAGGTCTTTTCTGAGCTTTTCAACTTCAGTTCCTTTCTTCCCAATAATGATTCCGGGTCTCGCGGTATAAATTATTACCCTCAAATTCTGACCAGCTCGCTCTATCTCTATTTTTGGGACACCCGCATGGAACAGTCTGTCCTTAAGAGTCTTTCTTATGGTGATGTCTTCGAGAAGTTGTTCAACATATCCTTTCTTGCGATACCATCTCGAATCCCAGGTTTTAATTATTCCAAGCCTAACTCCTATAGGATGCGTCTTTTGACCCAAAACCTACCTCCTAATTATTTTTCTTCTGATAAAACTAATGTTATATGGCATGTCCTCTTTCTGATAACGTTTGCCCTTCCCATTGCCCTCGGTTCAACCCTTTTCATTACTGGTCCTTGATCAACGAGTGCCTTTACAATCTTCATTGCTTCAGGATCAGTAGCCTTTTTCTGTTCTGCATTAGACATTGCCGATTTGAGAAGCTTTTCTAAAAATTTTGCACCTCTATATGGCATAAAACGAAGGGCCAGAAGGGCATCACCAGCACGCTTACCCCTTATCAGGTCTACAACCCTTCTTGCCTTTCGTGGCGTCATCCTCGCATATTTTAATATTGCCTTTGATTCCATGATAAACCTTTTACTTATCCTTTTGCAGCCGCGGCTTTCTCTGAACCTGCGTGGCTTCGAAATGTCCTCGTAGGTGAAAATTCGCCAAGCTTATGACCAACCATATTCTCCGTGACATACACGGGTATAAACTTCTTCCCATTATGTACTGCAAAGGTATATCCGATAAATTCAGGTATAATAGTAGAGCGTCTCGACCATGTCTTTATAAGCTTCTTCTCACCAGTCTCCATCATTGTCTTTACCTTCTTCATAAGCTTTTCATCCACAAATGGACCTTTTTTTAGGGACCTCGGCAATCTATTTCCTCCTCTTAATAATAAATCTATTCGTTCTCTTATTCTTTCTCGTTTTCACTCCTTCAGGCTTCCCCCATGGTGAGCATGCAGGACGACCACCTGAAGCTTTCCCTTCACCGCCACCCAGTGGATGGTCTACCGGGTTCATTGCAACACCTCTCACATGAGGTTTCCTGCCCAACCACCTTATCCTACCTGCCTTGCCATAAGTGATGTTTTCGTGATCAGGATTACTCGCCTGTCCTATAGTTGCCATACAACCCGAAAGTATAAAACGCACCTCACCTGATGAGAGTTTCACCTGAACATATTTTTCTTCTTTAGCAATCATCTGTACTGAGGAGCCTGCACTCCTTGCAAGCTTCGCACCTTGTCCTGGACGTAGCTCAATGTTATGAATAAAAGTACCTAAGGGCATATCACTTAGGGGAAGTGCATTCCCTACCTTTATCTCAGCCTCTTTTCCTGAAACAACTTCATCTCCGACCCGAATGCCTAACGGCGCAATTATATATCTTTTCTCACCATCTCTATACTTAAGAAGGGCTATCCTTGCTGATCTG
>JBGPQS010000094.1:0-5780 GCA_041489235.1 Thermodesulfovibrionia bacterium | reverse complement strand
ATAGTATTGCTGCATCAACTCCAAGGATATCAACAGGTTGAATTGTGACCTCTGCGGCAAGTTCAGGTGTCTTACAAAGTGCAAGAAAGTCAATGTTTGCACGTACTGCCTGATATTGAGGAAGGTATCTTCCTGCCTGACGCATAAGCCATACCGGTGTGTACTCAACTTTCTCCCCTCTACATGCCCTTAGAAAAATATCGTTCATAATACCCCCTTTATAATTCAGTAAGTAGTAAGTGGTCAGTAGTAAGTAGTTAAGGATTGATCCTCAGTTATTTTTTCATAACTACTCACTACTCACTACTTTCTTTTTTAACTTCACCGGCATATACCCACAGAACGGTTCTTCCTCAAGATAATCTCCATAGACTGAATATGCTCTTGCACGGCATCCCCCACAGACAGTTATGTACTCGCAGGAACCACACTTTCCTTTATAGGATTTAAAGTCACGGAGTTCTCTAAAAAGCTCTGAGTTTTCCCATATCTCTCTCAATGATTTTCCCTTAAGATTTCCTGCAGGTTTTGGAAAGTAGCTGCATGGAAGCACGTTGCTATCAACATCTATGAGACAAATAAGTTGCCCTGCAATACAGCCTTTTGCACCACCTGTCGAGAATTTCAGCGTCCTTCTCTCAAGTTTAACTCCCTCCTCTTTTGACTTTTGCAGGACTACCCTGTAGTAATGTGGTGCACACGTTGGCCGTACAAGTATATCTTTCTCATCTTTTTCCATCTGATAATGCCACTCGAGGATTTCTTCATAATCTTCCTTTGAAATCAACTCATTCATTATCTCCTCACCCCTACCTGTGGGAACTATCATGAACATATACCATGCAGATGCACCGAGCTCTTTTGCGAGTTTATATACTTTTTGAATTTCTTCCTGATTTCTCTTCGTAAAGGATGAATTAATGATGAATTCAATGCCATGCTTTTTAAAAAATCTTGCTGCACGTATACTTCCATCAAAAGCGCCTCTTTGACTTCTAAAATCATCATGGACATCTTCTGTTGAGCCATCAAGGCTCAGTGATACAATTTTTATTCCTGATGTTTTTATCTCATTGCAGATATCATCTGTCACAAGTGTCCCATTCGTTGCAAGGCACATCCTGAATCCTTTATCTCTGCCGTATTGTGCAATATCAAATATATCTTTCCTGAGAAGTGGCTCACCTCCTGAAAGAACCACGACAGGCTTTACATAACCTGCAATGTCATCAATAATCCTGAATGCCTCTTTAGTGGAGAAATCAGGATGGTCTTTTACTTCCAATTCGGATGAAGAGCGGCAGTGAATACACCGGAGATTACACCTCCTCGTCATTTCCCATGCAATCCATTTAGGCACAAATTCCATTATATCTCCGCCTCTACCAGCTTTCCCTTATCTTCATGGACTTGAAGGGACAGAAATACCCGTTCTTTTATCGCATTAAGCATGGTCTGAAATGTTGATGAATCGAGTGCAGAAATTGCAACTGCACTGTACCGGAAGGCAAGATTCTGTGCCTCTTCATTAGTTAATTTGTCTATCTTGTTAAAAACGAGAAGCTTCTTTTTCTCAGATAGATGAAGGTCTTCGAGTATCTTCTCCACAGATTCTATCTGCTGTTCAAAACGGGGTGTTGATGCATCAACAAGATGGAGTAATAAATCTGCATCTTCCAGTTCCTCAAGTGTTGCCCTGAAAGCTGCCATAAGGTCTTTAGGGAGATTTCTTATGAAACCAACAGTATCTGTGACAACAACATCCCTCTCTCGAGGAAACCTCAAACGTCTGCTCGCAGTGTCTAGGGTTGCAAACACTTTGTCCTCAACAAATACAGAGCTTTTTGTAAGAGCATTAAGAAGTGTTGATTTCCCTGCATTGGTATAACCAATAATTGAAACAATCGGAATATGTTGCTGCTGGCGTTTATGTCTCCTCTGCCGTCTTGCCTCGCTAAGGGATTTAAGTTCCTTTTCGAGAAGGTGTATCCTGTCACGCACCCGTCTTCTGTCTATCTCGAGTTTCATCTCTCCAGGTCCTCTTCCACCTATACCACCCATTAAACGGGACATAGCAGTTCCTTTCCCTGTGAGCCTTGGAAGTCTGTATTTGAGCTGTGCGAGTTCAACCTGCACCTTACCATCCCTGCTATGTGCGCGCCGGGCAAATATATCAAGGATAAGCTGTGTGCGGTCTATCACCTTGAGTTCAGTAGTCTCGGCTATTGCCTTTATCTGCGAAGGACTGAGGTCCTGATCAAATATCAGAAGTGTTGCACCCATATTCATGGCTTGAATCACAAGCTCTTTAAGCTTGCCTTCACCCATCAGATATTTCGGGTTAATTTCATTGAGCCTTTGTATAACGCTGTCAAGGACATGTACATTACTTGATCGGGCAAGCTCCTTCAGCTCTTCTATTGAGTCCTCTTGCTCGTATTTTGGTCTTGTAGAAACACTTACCAATATCACCCTTTCCCGCATATCTCTCTGGTCAAAGGTGATCGCCCTTTCCATCTCTTCTTCAAGAGATTCTATAAAAGTATCAACATCCAGTTTAAGTGCGTAGAAATTATCCGGAGGTAAAACCTCTATTACTTTTTCCGAGCCTTTCGGCATGAGATGTGCTACATAGATTATTCCTGGCAATCCATCTTTTGCGCTTATTGCAGCAATCAGGTCAAACCTTAATAAGGCGAGGTCTGTAAAGTCATCCTTATTAAGAGGCTCTTCTTTCAGGTGGGTATGCACAAGTCTGAGTCCTCTTAATGCCCTTCTCCCTATAGGATACTCCTCAAGAGGGGGAACAATGATTCCCTTTGCATTTCCAACAATTACATGGGTAATTGCGCCGTCTCTATCAATGAGTACCCCTATCTGACGGCCTATTTCAGAAGAAAGTTCTGTAAGATATTTTGCGAGCTCAGGGGTAACGACCTCACGGTGTACCTTTCTCCGATAAATTCTCTCGAGTGAGTTAAGGTAGCTGGTTTTAAGCCCTGATAGATTTCCGTAAAGTACTGGTATTTATACCCCCTGATTGCTATATCATAGCATAATAAGGAGCTCTTTATAAAAATTATCTCTAAAAAAACCATCAGTGGAAAGACCCTGCAGCTTGTGCAAGGAGATCTTACAGAAAGAGATATAGATGCAATAGTAAATGCAGCTAATTCATACCTTCAGCATGGTGGTGGAGTCGCAGGGGCAATTGTAAGAAAAGGTGGACAGGTTATACAGGAAGAAAGCAACAAAATTGGCTTTGTCCCTGTAGGTGATGCTGCCATTACTGGAGCAGGCAAGCTTCACTGTAAGTATGTAATCCATGCAGTCGGCCCGAGAATGGGTGAAGGAGATGAGGACAATAAGTTAAGGAATGCTGTTCTGAACAGTTTTCGACTTGCATCAGAAAAAGGGTTAAAGAGTATCTCTCTCCCTGCAATAAGCTCGGGTATATTTGGGTTTCCAAAGGATAGATGCGCAGAAATATTGGTAAGAGAAGCATTACATTATATAAAAGAAACTCCAAAGAGCAGCCTTAAATTGATTGAATTTTGTGTCTATGATGTCCTCACAATGGAATACTTTAAAAAGGAGTTTGATAAGATCAGTTAAAGGGGATTATCTCAAGATAATGATGGTGTGAAAAAGATATTTACGGAGATTTTTTATTGTACTGAATACTTATTTCGTAAGAGATACTTGCATGGTCAGGAGCAAGGGTTTCGCTTTTTCCGTTGCACACAAGTTTTCCTTTTGCCGACTTCTTATGGCTTTTAATCATATTTTTAATTACTGACGACAGATCAAACCCACCGTTGCTGCAGCCTTTTATCATGCATTCCATAATAAAATAGGCATAATTCGTGGGGATAACATTCACAATACGTACCATGAGAACCGGATTTGCTCCTTTTTGATAGTATGTCATATGAATGACTATGCTTGAAACTTTAGGAAAGCGTTCTGAAACCAGCCCGGCAGCAACTCTTCGTTGTTTGTTCAGTTCTGCCATTTCTATATAATTTTGTCTGTGTGCCATTATTCACTTCACAATATAAAAAGTCCCCCTGCTTTGCAGGGGGACTTTTGCAGTCAATTAGAGTTTCACTACATTGATTGCCCTGGGACCTTTTGGGCCCTTTTCAGTTTCAAAGCTGACTGAATCACCCTCAGCAAGGGACTTAAATCCGTTGCCCTGGATGGAAGAATAGTGAACAAAAAAATCACTGCCGTCTTCGCCTGTGATAAAGCCAAAGCCCTTAGACTCATTGAACCACTTTACTGTTCCGTTAGCCATCTCTTTTACCTCCTTACTTATAAACTAAAATTTCAGATTGAACATACGGATAATAAAAAGGGCCGCAAAGCTAAAAGTCTTTGCGGCCCTCACAATAACAAAAACTTCTGAAACTTCAATAAAACATTACCATGCAGGAAAATAAAATGTCAATATTTATTTCTAAGGATTGAGCATTCTCCTTATTTTTTATGATATAATGTCAAAAAATTAAGGAGGTCACTTTGGCAAAACATGCTGGAGCATATCGAAGTGATAAACGAAGAAAAGAACTGTCCCGACTGAAAAAGCAAGAAGAAAAAAGACAGCGACGTTTGAGCAAAAAAGACAGTACCGAACAGGATAGTGAAATGACAGATTCAGAGGGCAAAGACAGGGAACAAGAAAATTAAATCGATATGAATTTGCTTTATAGTTTTATGATAAGTTTCAGTAGTATCTAAAAGTATTTTTGTACAGCTCAAAACTTTATACCATCTTAATCGGGAAAGGTTGTTTTTGACAGATGAGGCATTCAATGTACTATCTCCAGTATCTTTTTCTGTACCTCTTCAGGCGTCATGATAGAACCACCGGGTCTC
Source organism: Thermodesulfovibrionia bacterium (assembly GCA_041489235.1). Lineage (GTDB taxonomy): Bacteria > Nitrospirota > Thermodesulfovibrionia > Thermodesulfovibrionales > SM23-35 > VGWZ01. Next base: position 899 of record JBGPQS010000094.1, on the reverse strand, counting down.
CCATAAAATAAAACATCAGATCTCCCATTAACTGCCAGCCTAACATCCTCCACCATCTGTCCAGCATTCATTTCTATGGTAAGAAACCGCCTATCTTCTCCTGCAAGTATGGATAGTTCTTTTTCAGGGAATGGAAAGAGTGTAATTGGTCTGAAAAGGCCGATTTTCAATCCTTCATGTCTGAGCTTCCTTACAGAAGATAGTGCAATTCTTGCTGCAATTCCAAAGGCAACAACCAAAACCTCTGATTCCTCAGTAAAATAGCCCTCAAATTTCACTTCCTTATCTTTCATCTTTCTGTATTTCTTCTGAAGCAGATTATTTTTCATCTCGAGTTCACCCTCTCCCATATAAAGGGACTTTATTACACGAGGTTCCCTGTCTTTACATCCATCGAGTACCCAGTCTTTTTCAGGAAGTTCTGGTCTTATATAAGGGGTTGGATAGAAAGGCTCCATCATCTGACCGAGAATACCATCTCCGAGTATCATCACAGGATTTCTATATTCCTCTGACTTATCAAAGGCGAGCATTGTAATATCCCATAACTCCTGCAGGTTGTAAGGTGCATAGACAAGGAGCCTGTAGTCGCCGTGTCCTCCACCCTTAACCGCCTGAAAATAATCTGCCTGACTGCCTGAGATATTTCCGAGGCCGGGTCCGCCTCTTTGTATATTCACTATCACCGCAGGGAGTTCCGAACCTGCGAGGTAGGATATACACTCCTGCTTCAGACTAATCCCAGGACTGCTTGATGAGGTCATTGCTCTTGCACCTGCTGCAGATGCACCATAGACAATATTTATTGCAGCAAGCTCGCTTTCAGCCTGAATAAAGACACCTCCTACCTCTGGCATCCTCCTTGCCATATATTCGGGAATTTCATTCTGGGGAGTTAT
>JBGPQS010000093.1:0-5795 GCA_041489235.1 Thermodesulfovibrionia bacterium | reverse complement strand
GTTATTTACCTTCATTGTACCAGGTCTTATTTTTATCGGATGGGGATGGAAAAAATATAAATGCCCCAAATGTGGGGCTTTAGCTAAAAATGTTCCGATAGAATTCAAACCTAAGTCATGATGTCTTTAAATTTGTTATAATTTGTTAATAAAAAAGTCAAAGGGGTCAGGTCTATTTTCTTGACATAGTATCAGGAATAAAGGGAAGAAAGGTGTCGCGTCTTGACAGGCTGTTGAATCTTGACTTTAAAAATAATGCCCGCAACAGCAAATAACAGAGCGCTTGTTTACGACTCGTAGAGAGGTTATCACCCAAATCCCGAAGTTTCGGGACCTCTCAAATTCTCAAAACGTTAGCGGAAATACTTTTATCAATGTATAATTAGTATGAGGAAGGGAGCAATATTCTTAAAAGATGGATTTTATATTATCAGTTCACGTTCAAGATATGTTGAAAGAGAGGGAGATCCCTGAAGAATGGGTCTGGCGTACTATTAATAATCCTGATTTGGAAAATAAAGGTGATGACAATAATATCCACTATTTCAAGAGCATTCCTGAAAATGGTGGACGTATTCTTCATATAGTTGTAAATCCGCATGTTTCACCAAAGAAAGTAGTTACAGTATTCTTTGACCGTAAGGCAAGGAGGCAAAGATGAGGTTAAAGGTAGATAAAGAAAATGATGCACTCTATTTCCGATTGGATGAAACTTCTATTGTAGAATCCGAGGAAGTGCAACCTGGTGTGATTTTAGACTTTAATGCAGATGGTAAGGTTGTAGGTATTGAAATACTCAACCTCAGCACCCGGATGAACCCGGATCAACTTAAAGTCCTTCAGTACGAAACTGTATAATTCAAAAAGTGAAAAGGGTACTTCCGCTAACAGCGAACAAACGGAATGAATGTAATCTCAAATTGCTTACAAACTCGTTTGTTCGCAAACCGTTAAATCTGAACCTTTGACAAATCTATCCTTTATACCCACACCACCTTTTTAAAATCCTTAATCCCCTCGACAATATGATTTGTTGTACCTCTGTACCCTACTTTAAGCTCATCCTCGAGATTATAATATTTCAGGCAGGTACCACATGAAAAAATTTCTACCCCGATATCTTCAATCTCTTTAAGAATACTCACTGTTTCTTCATTAACTGTGGTAAGCTTTACACCAGCATTGAGGAAGAATATCGTATGGGGAAGCTCTTTTGTAACCTTCATGGTCTCGATAAATCCTTTCATTAAGATCTTGCCAAGTTCTTCTTCTTTGCCCAGTATATCAGTGCCTATGATCATAAAGATGTCTTTTTCTCTTCTCTCATATTTTAAAGGCTGTCCGCCTGAGGCGGATTCAATCTCACAAGGATACCCTTTCACGATTTTTACCGTCCAGTATGTATCTTCTTTACCTGTCTCCACATACATACCTTGCTTTGCTGCAAACCGTGTAAGGTTTTTTACAGAGGCTTCATTGTCCACAAGAACCTCTATCGTTCCTTCGTCAATCTGTGAAAGCGCCTTTTCCGCCATCATAACAGGCTTCGGGCATCCAAAACCTCTCGCATCAATCTGCATAGTGTATCCTTCCTAAAAGGTCAATCAACTACCCTTCCATTCACCATCCTGAGAACTCTATGACAGCGTTTCGACAGTGGTTCATTGTGTGTGACAATAACAAATGTGATTCCTTTCTCTTTATTAAGATGAACGAGAAGATTAAAAAGTTCTTCGCCTGTAGTGGTATCAAGGTTGCCCGTGGGTTCATCTGCGAGAACTACCTTTGGTTCGAGTATGAGTGCCCGCGCAACAGCAACACGTTGCTGTTCCCCGCCGGAAAGTTCCCCTGGCCTGTGACCTCTCCTTTCCAACAAACCCAGCTCATTTAAAAGTCTTTCAGCCCTTTCTGTAACGTCTTTATAACTTAAATCCCTGAATCCTTGAACTCCTACCCCCATGCTTATCAGTCCTGGCATCATCACATTTTCAAGGGCAGTAAATTCAGGAAGGAGGTGATGGAACTGAAACACAAAACCTACTGATTTGTTTCTGAAGGAAGCAAGTGAATTTTCATCGAGCGAGAATATATCATTGCCATTGCAGAAAACATTCCCGGAAGTCGGCTTATCAAGTGCACCGAGGATATGCAGGAGTGTGCTTTTCCCTACGCCTGAGGCGCCAACTATCCCAACCATCTCTCCCTCTTTGATCGAAAGGTCAATGCCTCTCAATACCTGGAGTTCTCCTGCTTTTGTCATAAAATATTTTTTCAGGTTTTGTACTTCAATCAAGCTCTTCACGAAAAATTCCCCTCATTCACTCATACCTCAGTGGTTCTATAGGGTCCAGTTTTGCTGCCTGCCACGCAGGATAGATAGTTGCAATAAAACTGATGAGGATTGCAGACACTGACACAGTAATGAAATCAAAAAGTTTCATCTTCACAGGAAGATGGCTTAAATAGTACACATCTGAGGGAAGCTTGATAATCTGATATGTATTTAAGATATAGCCTAACAGATAACCACCGGCAATTCCGATAATGGTACCAAAAAGCCCTATGAATAATCCCTGGAACATAAATATCTTCATGATGCCTTTGTTCGTTGCACCCATCGCCTTTAATATTGCTATCTCCCTGCTTTTTTCTATTACGTTCATGATGAGTGTGCTCACAATATTAAAAGAAGCAACGAGGATGATGAGGACAAGAATGACAAACATAGCGAACTTCTCTAATTTCAGGGCTGAAAAGAGGTTTCTGTTCATCTGCATCCAATCTCTTACATAGAAAGGAAACCCTAATTTTTTTTGTATTCTTTCTCTAACAGTAGGTGCCTTATAAATATCGTTCAGTCTGATCTCTATGCCTGTTATATCTTCTTTCATTCCGAAAAACTCCTGTGCAGATTTGAGATCTGTCAGAACAAGATTGGTGTCATATTCGAACATTCCGACTTCAAATGTTGCAATGACTTTGAACTGTTTCACTTTTGGGAGCATGCCCAGGGGGCCTATCTCTCCAATTGGAGAAATAATATTGACAATATCGCCTTTAAATACACCGAGACTATGTGCAAGCTCTCTTCCGAGGATAATATGAGAGATTTTGTCTTTTGATGCAAGGTCTTCAAGATTTCCTTCTTTTATATATTTTATTATCTCTGTTGTCTTCTTCTCCGTTTCAGGCAGTATTCCTCTCATGAACACACCGTGTGTCTTTTTGCCGAATGATACCATCACCTGGCCCAGAATGAATGGAGAAGATGATACGACATCTTCTTCTGTCTCAAATTTTTTGATCACCTCTTTATACCCGGGCATTGGTCCTTTATAATCAAGGACAACCACATGGGCATTCACACCGAGTATCTTTTTCTGAAGATCTTCATGGAATCCACTCATGACAGACAGAACAACAAGGAGTGCCATCACGCCGACTGCTACCCCTCCTATAGATATTACCGTATTGACTGAAATACCCTTATGTTTTTTCGGGGATTTGAGGTATCTGAACGCTATGAATATCTGATAAGGTAAGTTCACTTTATTGTTCTGGTTTGAGTTGGGGGAATAGGATCACATCTCTTATTGACTGAGAATTAGTCAATAACATCACAAGCCTGTCTATTCCGATACCTTCCCCGGCTGCGGGTGGCATACCATACTCAAGGGCCCTGACAAAATCTTCATCCATCCAGTGTGCTTCTTCATCACCCTGTTTCTTTGCCTCAACCTGTTTTGCAAACCGCTCATGCTGATCCATGGGGTCAGTGAGCTCTGAAAATGCATTTGCAATCTCTCTTGATGCAATAAAGAGTTCAAACCTTTCAACAAGCTCTGGATTATCTGGTTTTTTCTTTGCAAGTGGCGAAAGCTCAACAGGATAATCTATGATAAACGTCGGTTGAACAAGTTCTGGCTCGACTATTTCTTTAAAGATCTCGTCAAGAATTTTCCCAAGGGTTGCACCTTCATTTATTCCTATGTGATGTGCTTTTGCCCATACTATCGCCTTTTCTTTATTATTCACAACCTCTGGTGGCACCCCTTTCTGCAATAGTGCATCTATCATAGGAATTCTTGGCCACGGAGGAGTAAGATCTATGATGATATCTCCATAGAGTATTTTTAATGTACCGAGTGCTCTTTGAGCAACAGAGGTAATTAATTCCTCGGTAAAAGACATGAGGAAGTTATAGTCTCTGTATGCAATATAAAATTCGAGCATCGAAAACTCCGGATTATGCTTTGTTGATATTCCCTCATTCCTGAAATTCCTATTAAGCTCATATACCCGTTCATACCCACCAACGAGGAGCCTCTTGAGATAAAGCTCAGGTGCAATCCTTAGATATAAATCTATGCCGAGTGCTATATGATGGGTCTTGAATGGTCGTGCAGTTGCGCCACCAGGAATCTGCTGCATCATGGGTGTTTCGACTTCGATGAATTCTTGTGATTCGAGAAAATCTCGAAGCGCCTTAATAATCACTCTCCTCTGAGCAAAGGTCTGCCGCACATCAGGGTTTACGATCAAATCCACATATCGCTGTCGATATCTCGTCTCAACATCCTTTAATCCATGCCACTTCTCAGGAAGGGGTCTTAAAGATTTTGTGAGAATGACAAAATCCTTTACTTCAATTGTAAGTTCATTTGTTCTTGTCCTGAATAATTGTCCTTTTAATCCGATTATGTCCCCGATGTCGAGCTTTTTTATAATAACCTGTTTCTCTCCAAGGACATCTTTTTTGAAATAGATCTGGATCTTCCCTGTTGCATCCTGAATATGAGCAAAGACAGCTTTGCCAAAATCTCTCATAGAGACAATTCTGCCTGCGAGTGAACATACAACAACGCTTTCCTCTATGGACTCCTTCGTTACGGAATTAAATTTATCCAAAAGCTCAGATGCGTGATTCTCCGCATAAAAAGGTCCACCAAATGGTTCAATACCCATCTGGCGTAATTCCTCGAGCTTCTTGATTCGTTGTTCTATGAGTTCACTGGTTTCTTTCATATTCATGAAAGTATAGTTTTTCACCTCTTAAAGATCATTTCATGCTCAATTATAAATTTATCTTAGGGATTATAATGATTAAATTCAAGGTAAGTCAATCATAACCCAAGATGGATGCAGTTCATAGGAAGCTCTCAATGAAGTCTGTCAAATCTTTCATGCAGGTATCGAAGACTAAAAAATCTGTTATTATAAAAATAATAATGTAATTTGGGTTTGAGGATATAAAATAAAATCCAAATAAAATTGTGGAAAGCGTAAAAGATAAAATTACCCCCTCATATCTCCTGCTCCCTCCTGGCGTGTTGGCTGATAAAGTCAGGGAAGCAGAAGAGATTTTAAAAGAATGTACCCTCTGTCCAAGGGAATGCAGGGTTGATAGAACATCTGGCCATGTAGGTTTTTGCAGGACTGAAAATAAACCATTCATATCGAGCCGGGGGCCCCATTTCGGTGAAGAAAGACCACTTGTAGGAAGATTTGGCTCTGGCACCATCTTCTTTGGTAATTGTAATCTCGGCTGTCTTTTCTGTCAGAATTACTCGATAAGTCATCTTGGAGAGGGTGTAGAGATATCTTTTGAAAAACTTGCAGGAATAATGCTCGGTTTACAGCACAGTGGATGTCATAATATAAATTTTGTGACCCCAACACACCAGATGCCAGTGATTCTCAGGGCTTTACACATCGCTTCAGAGAAAGGACTGAACATACCTGTTGTGTATAACTGTGGTGGATACGAATCCCTTCACTCAATAAAATTGCTCGAT
>JBGPQS010000092.1:0-5818 GCA_041489235.1 Thermodesulfovibrionia bacterium | reverse complement strand
CTTGTGAGGCATCTTGTATTCCCGGAAGGGGTTGCAGGTACCGCAGGTGTGGTAAAATTCATTGCTGAGGAAATTTCAAAAAATACCTACATTAATATCATGGATCAATACCACCCATGCTTTAAGGCTTTCGATAATCCACCTCTCAACAGAAGGATTACCGGAAGAGAATATAGTGACGCAATCAGATTGGCAACAGAAGCAGGACTTACGAGAATAGACGGGGTAACAGCATAACTAAAGCCTTATAATCTCAGCCTTCATTGTTTCTAAATCTGCCAGTGCTACTGTTGCTTTTCCATAAAGCCATGCTCCGGCTTCCCCGGGATTCACAATCAGGGTATCTTTCACTTTTCTGATATCAGGCTCATGTGTATGTCCGTAGACAATAAGATCATAGTAACCGCTTTTGGCAAGTGCATCAACAACATGATGTTCATGCATAACAATAATTTTTCTATTATGAAGTGTGAGTATATATGGCTGATTATGGATATTGCCCTCAGATCTCTGCAGGAGAAGGAGTTTGTCACCATCGTTATTACCAAATATTCCGTCATATTTACAGTTAAGTTCCTCAAAAAGTTTCACTGTGAACGGTGACGTATAATCTCCTGCATGGATTACATGTTCGACCTTCCTGTTGTTAAGAAATTTAATGGCTTTCTTTGTTGTGACTAAATTGTCGTGGGTATCAGAGATTATCCCAATAAGCAAATGTCCACCTTTACAATAGTTCTTTTATAATTCTCTCTATAAGCGGTGAATGATAGTACTCAAACCCAATCGGATCATCATTATGGCAATTGATGCAAGGAGAAGTGCCATAATCTTCGCAATGCCAGCTATGCCTCCTTTACCAAAAAGACGTATAACTCGCTTTGCATTGACGAATGTTACCCAGACAATCAGGAGATTAAGCACAAATGAAATAACTGTAGGGACAATACCATATTGATCTACAAGTACAAGGATAGTGGTAAGCACCGCAGGTCCTGTAATTAAAGGCACACCAATAGGCACTACACCCATCTTATCAAATGGTTTTTTCCGTGTCTCATCATGTCTTACGAGGTCAAGTATCGCAAAAATAAGGAGGACAAGACCTCCTGCAATTTTAAAATCTGATTCAGTAATCCCCAGTATTTTAAAAATTATTTTTCCCAAAGCTAGAAACAAAAGTCCTACGATCAAGGCTGTGAGGAGTGAGTCCCTTATGATCGTCTTTCTTTCTGAATTTGTTATCTCCTCAGTGAGTGAGATAAAAATAGGAAGAACGGTAAACACATTCATTGCAGCAAAGAGTGGTATGAAAGTAAGTGGGAATGCTTTTATAATATTCTCCATCAGTCTAATTATAATTACTCGTTCCTCAGGTGTCAAAATAATCTCACAGTCACCTAAAAATTTAATTTCATAAAACTTTTTGGAAATATGTCCTGCCTGCAAGGCAAATTGCCCGATGAAACTTCTCCTTCATTTCTTAAATCTTAATAAATTCAATACGTTATGCCCTGGTATTTTTGTTGCTTGTATATATAGAAAAAGATTCTTTTGAGAGGAGGTGAAACAAAGAATTTTCAGTTGAGTCGAGACAATATTATTTTAAATCCCGTCTATTACAAAAGGAGGTAAGTCATGGATGTAAAGGATTATTGTAAAACCCTTGAAGCAGAACTTACGGTCTGGAAAGCAAAGGTCTATGATATTATTGCGAGATTAGACAAGGTTTCTTCCGGTGAGAAAGAAAAGGTTATAGATCAGGTGAGAGATCTTCATGCGCTCTTTGTAGAACTTGATGATAGGATAAGCCGGCTCAAAAGAGAATGCCCGACTGAGTGGGGTCCTGATAAAATAGAGATAGAACAGAAGATTAGCACCCTGACAGGGAAAATCGGTTACCTGAGGAGGTGATGCCAGCATAAGTTTTTTGCTGTTCTCACCCTATAGGTCACTCGATAGAAGAGGCAAACACTTCTTATCAAGTTACAATAGTTAAATGTCCGCATTGCAGAAATAATCTCAAATGATATGAAGGCAATGTGGACATACCTATTAAATAGATAGAACTTCACCATAAGGCGAACGTGCCCTAATTTTAGAAGATGAAAATCTCTATGGTATAATTCCTTATGGAAATATGTCCTGTTTGCAAGCAACCGAAGGATGAATGTATCTGCTGTCCTGAATGAGGACATGTGTGCCTCCTGGATCAGGGGGAACTTTATTGTCCTGTGTGCAAGCCTAAACCTGAAGATGCTTTAGAAGAGAAATCTCATGTTGATGGCTAACTATTTGACTTTAAAAGCTAAATAATTCTTGACACCCCTCCCTGCTTCTGATATTCTCCGAGTTGAAAGGAGGATTCTATGAAAAAATCAAAGCTACTTTTTTTATCTCTTTCTTCTCTTATTCTGCTAATAGTTTCTTTTTTAGTGCCCTCATTGTTGAGTGACTTGTATGCTCAGAAACTTGAGGTGAAACCTACCATAAGAGTAAGGCCTGCAACACTTTCGTTTGATTGTACCATTGCATTGAGAGCAAAGAAAATTGTCGTTACCAATATCACCAAGAAGACGCTTGATATTCAGGCAAGGGCGGAACAGCCATGGATTCTTGTAGAACCTCAAATGGTTGATAAGGTTCCCCCTGCAGGTACTGCCGCATTTACAGTGAGTATAAACTGCAAAGAACCCACCGGCACAAAACCATATGTGGGCAGCGTATTAGTTACAGGAGGTGATTTTGGTCAGAAAGTACCTGTGACGGTAAAACCTGGACTTGAGATAGCACCACCGCCTAAACCTCGATAGGGAATCACAAGTCATTGTGAAATATGTGTAGATATGCAACAGTATTTTCGTTCATCAAAATGAGGAGGCAAGCCATGACTAAAAAGATTTTTGTACTGCTTTTTTCAATCGCTTTCGTCGCAATTTTTCAGATGGACTCTTACGCTGCAGAATTTCCAGGACCGGATACATCATCTGATGGTCTTGAACTTCGCAACTTTTCTGTGAAGAGACCCCAAGTACCCAAAGTTGGAGATACAGTAACTGTCACATACTCATTAAAAAATGTCACAAATCATAGCATTCAGCTTGACCCCCGTTATGGTATGTTTGTAGGAGCAAGATGGAATTCCACAACAGATGCAAATAACCGTGACTTTGGTTATTTGCATAAAGGGGAAACATTAAGCCCAAATCAACAGCTTTCTGTAAAAGCATCGAAGAAATTAGATGCAGCCGGCACATGGAGGTTCTGGCCTGCTTACATGGTAAATGGTAAGTGGGGACCATTCAGATGGCATGAGATTGTTTTTGACGTGGTAGCAGGGAGCACTACATCTCCTCCGAAACCTCAAACAGGGAGATAAGTTTTTTTCTGGCAGTCACAACGGGTTCACATTTGCCATGGACGGAATAGTATGCCCAAGGCATACTATTCCGTGGTTTAGTATAAAAGAGAAGAAGAGAGCCAGGTCTTGTTTTTTGATTTCTATTAATCCTTATTAATTATTCTGCTTACCGTCGAATAGTGTATGCCTAAATAATCTGCGAGCTTGTAATGCAAGGTCTTCGAGGGTTACTTTTTATATATAAAAAATTGAAAGCTGAGGGCTTTAAGGATTTGCACGCTTTTCTACTCCCCTTGACAACAGGTAGACCACAAGCTGGTTCAGGCTTACACCCTCATCTTTTGCTTTTTCCATAAGCGCCTTATGGAGTGATTTGGGCGTCCGTGCGAGTATCTTACCGCTGTATATATCTTCAGATGATGGCCGTGGTATTTTTCTGCCTTCTTTCTTTGCAGTCTTTATCCATAATTCCTGAGCAATCTTCACCTCTTTAATAGCCTCCTCCTCGGTTTCTCCAAAGGCTGAGCACCCTGGCAGATCAGGAATAACAGCGATAAACCCCTCATCTTCTTCGCTGTAAAATACTTTTATTGGATAGTGCATCTTATTGTCCCTCCTTCATTGTTACATTATAGTCTTCAATAATCTTTAAAAACTGCCTCACTTGGTAAGGTTTAACCCTCCCTTTGACGTTCTGGAAATTCAGTATCTCAGGAATGCCTTTTTTACTGTATACCTTATGGCTTCCCTTACCACCTTTATAGGTAAATCCAAAAGCCTCTGCCAATTTACAGATTTCATCGAATCTGACATCTTGAGGATTATTCTTAACTTTAGCAAAAAGCTTTTCGGTTTTACTCATTGAGCATATACTATCATATATGATAGCATCAGTCAAATATTTCATAACCTCTCTCTTTCCCTCATAGCAAATGAAGAGAAGAACAAAAGATAAACCTTTTTACCTGACTAAGGAGTTGAAAACAGTACTTCTTAACATGTTTTGATAGATTGCTCTTTTCTGTTCATCTCGTATTTTGCAATATTTTTGTGACAGACAAGATGTATTCAGTTCTTTCTGTAGCTTTCAGAAATAATACCTGCTAAAATATTATAATAGTTTTATAAATAATTATTTAATTGCTCGAAGCGAAAGGAGATGCAATGAGTCAGACAAAAGATCATAATTCAATAAATCGGAGAGACTTTTTGAAACTTGGAGTTTTAGGAGCCACTACTGCAGCAGTAGGATTGAGCGGCATTGGTGGGATTTCAGAAGGTGCAACACTCAATGCAGCAATCCAGCCTGTCTACAGGACACTGGGAAAGACAGGGCTGAAACCCACTGTTGTCAGCTTTGGCGCCATGCTTACACCAGAGCACGAGGTGATGCGAGCTGCCTTCGACCTTGGTGTCAATTACGTTGACACTGCGCGCAGGTATATGGACGGCAGGAATGAAGAGATTGTTGCGAAAGCAATCAAAGGTCTTAGGAATAAGATTTATGTAGCAACGAAAACTCTTCCGACATCAAATACAAAAAAAGATATTTTCAATGATGTAGAGACAAGCCTCTCAAAGCTTCAGATAGACTATATAGATGTCATCCAGCTCCATAACCTTAAGAGTAAAGAACGTGCCTTTATCCCCGAGGTACGTGAAGCATTGGCAGAACTTCGCAAACAGGGAAAGGTTCGTTTCCTGGGTGTTACCACCCATACGAATCAGGCAGAGGTTCTTAATGCCCTTATTGATGACCCGGAGAAATTTTTTAATATGGCATTGGTAGGATATAATTTCAAAAGTGAACCGGAGATAAAGAGTGCAATTGCACGTGCTGTAAAAGCAGGTATCGGAATCGTCGCCATGAAGACGCAGGCAGGCGGATATAAAACTGACGCACTTGGACCCATCAGCCCACACCAGGCTGCTCTCAAATGGGTGCTTCAGGACAGCAATGTGACTTGTGCCATACCTGGCATAAAGGACATGGAGATGCTTAAGGAAAACATTTCAGTTATGGGAATGAAACTAACCCGCACTGACGAGCAGATCCTCAAGCATTATTCCGAAGCTATTCAACCATATTATTGCCACTTCTGTGCAAAGTGCGAACCAACATGCCAGAAGAATGTCGCTATCAGCATCATCAACCGCTGCTTAATGTATGTGGAAGGCTATGGAAGCATTGAGCTTGCCCGCTCAACCTACAATGAGATTCAGCCTGATAAATCAGCTTCTGCCTGTCTCAATTGTCCTGAATGTGTTGCGCGTTGCGTCAACAGTGTTAATATTGCTGACAGGATGCACAGGGCACAGACACTGTTCGCATAATTCTTAATGAGCAAAAATGTACTGCTTCACTACAGAATATTGTGAGAGATGAAATAATGAATAAGTCTATTGCATGTATCCTTTCTTTGTTTTCAGTTTTAATTGTTCATACATTTATATCAG
>JBGPQS010000091.1:0-5857 GCA_041489235.1 Thermodesulfovibrionia bacterium | reverse complement strand
CCAGTATTTTATCTCTCCGAGTTTCTCAACGATTCTTCCTCTCAGCCCTGTCTCTTCTGACACCTCCCTTACCGCAGTTTTCTCAGGACTCTCTCCTTTGTCCACAATTCCCTTGGGAAGACACCAGACCTTACCATCTTTCACGGATACAAGGGCAATCTCCACCATATCATTATTTTTTCTAAATATAACTCCACCTGATGAAACCTGTGTTTTTATGGTTGCGGGTCTCATGGAATTGTTTTACCTGTAATCAACCTCATGATATCATTATAAGTTGCAAGGACGATTATGAATATGATTATTGCAAGTCCAACTCCCTGGGCAACTTTAATGAATTTCTCATGTAACGGTTTTCTCCTGATTGCCTCAATTCCAAGAAACAATACATGTCCACCATCAAGTATTGGAATAGGGAGCAGGTTCAATACTCCGAGGTTAATACTGATAACTGCCATGAATACAAAAAAATTTAAAAAACCGATGGATGCCTGTTCACCTGCCATCTGGAATATCAGTATTGGCCCCCCCAAGGTATCCACCGGAATTATCCTTTGAATAAGTTTTACAATAGCCACTACCGTTAATACTGAAACCTCCCATGTCCTCTGGATTGCGTTACCAACGGCTTGAAAAAGCCCTTGCCGTTTTATAAAGGTTTTACCCGAAGGAGTTATTCCTATTATTCCAATTTCTTTTTCTTGACCAAAGACATCTTTAACTTTCTTTTTCTCTGGAGTAACTAATATTCTGATAACCTCGTTGTTCCTTTTAATATCAACACTGAGCTTCCTGCCGGGACTACTATGGATAATTTTTGTCATCTCATCCCACTGAGTTATTGGAGAACCATCAATGGCAGTAATAGTATCTCCCTTCAGAATCCCCACTCTTTCAGCGGGTGTCTGAGGCAATATATCTTTAACTTCGGGGAGCATTACTGGAAGGCCATATAAAAAAATGAGAAAAAATATCAATCCAGCGAATACGATGTTAAAAAGAGGCCCTGAAAATACAATGAAAAACCTCTTCCATACTGACTGGTAATTATACGCCATTGGTTTCTCTTCTTCTTTAAGCTCGTCTTCTAAACTCTCACCAAGCATCTTCACATACCCACCAAGAGGGACTGATGACAAGAGATATTCAGTATCACCATATTTTTTCCTGAGAAGCGCAGGCCCGAAACCGAGTGAGAACTTCAGAACCCTTACACCTATAAGCTTTGCAGCAAGGAAGTGTCCAAATTCGTGCACAAATATAAGAATGCCAAGAAGTAATAGTGCATATAAAAATGTCATATCTTTATCTCCTATAAGCTTAAAAAATATTCCTCAATTTTGCATTTTTATTTTTAACTTTTAACTTTTTAACGACTTAATAACTTCTTCTGCATTTTTTCTTGCCCACCTGTCAGCCTCTATTACATCATCTATTCCTGTGTGAGACGATACAACATGCTGGTCTATCGTTTTTCTGATGACAAGAGGTATTTCGGTAAACCGGAGCGTTCCTTTGAGAAATGCATCAACTGCAACCTCATTAGCTGCATTCAGTACAGAAGGCATGGTGCCATCAGCCTTGAGAGCCATGTATGCATAAGAGAGACACGGGAAGCATTCATGGTTTGGTTGTCTAAATGTAAGAGATTCAAATTTATCAAGGTCAAGTCCCTGCAGGACATCATCAAGCCTTTCAGGGTAAGAGAGCGCATACGCTATCGGCCCTTTCATATCAGGCATCGAGAGCTGCGCAATACAGCTTCTGTCATTAAACTCGACAATAGAATGTACGATGCTCTGAGGGTGGATGAGTACATCTATCCTTTCCGGTTCAATGCCGAACAGGTAGTGAGCCTCGATTACCTCAAGCCCTTTGTTCATAAGAGTTGCAGAGTCTATAGTTATTTTCTTTCCCATGCTCCAGTTAGGGTGTTTGAGCGCATCTTCTGGAGTCACATTGTTCAGCTCATTAAAACTTTTACCTGCAAAAGGTCCTCCAGAGGCAGTGAGTATAATCCTCCTCACATCAGATTCTCTATGCCTTTCAATGCACTGTAACACTGCACTATGTTCACTATCCACAGGAATAATTCTAACTCCATATTTTTTTGCCTCATCAGTCATGACCTTTCCTGCCATCACAAGTGCTTCCTTATTTGCAAGCCCGATTGTCTTTTTAGAGCGTATCGCTGTTATTGTTGGAACCAACCCTGCAGCTCCGACAATTGCGGAGAGGACAAAATCTGAATCTCCGTAACTTGCAGCTTCTGCAACCCCGTGGGCACCTGAGAATATGTGCGGAGCATGATGTTTCCCGATTCTCTTTTGCAATTCACTCGCTGCCACCTCATCGGCAACTGCAACAACCTCAGGAGAAAAAGACTTTATCTGTTTTTCAAGCAGGTCAATGTTGCTCCCTGCAGTCAGTACAACAACCCTGAATTGATCCCTGTGGCGTGAGATTATATCAAGGGCGTTTCTCCCTATGGAACCTGTTGAACCAAGAATCGTCAATCGCTTCATAACGTTATTTCTCTATTATTCTTAGGATTATTAACATCCAGTAAAGTACTGGTCCTGCAAACAACGCCCCGTCAATTTTATCTAATATGCCTCCGTGGCCTGGTATGAGAGTGCTTGAATCTTTAACCCCTGCGTCACGTTTGAACATGGATTCTATAAGATCACCTATTATAGAAATAATTCCTATCATGACTCCAATTATTAATGCAGCGGATACAGTCAACAGTGGTAGAAGGATAGCCTTTAAAATAAATACAGAGAGTATGCCTCCGATAAGCGATCCTGCTGCACCTGCTACGGTTTTATGGGGGCTCACCTCTCTATAAAGTTTTCTTTTGCCAATCCCTTTTCCGATATAGTATGCAAATGTATCCGATGACCATACCGACGCATAAAGAAAAATGACCCACTCAGGTCCGATTTCCCTGATCTTCATTTGAAAGGTGAAGAGTACAGGAATGTAAAGCAGTCCAAGGACAGAGGGAGAAATATCAGAAAGTGAGGAGAGAGGATTCTTCTTAGAGAAAAGCCTTATCCCTATAATGGCCATTACAGAAAGAATAATGATATCCGGCAGATAATCTTTTGCCATAGAGGACACACACAGTATAAAGATTCCAAAAAATATTCCTGCATACTTTAATATCCCCGTTACATGATACATAGAATAAAATTCTGACGTGGCAATAAGTGATAAGAAAACTACCAGAAAAAGAAAATATCCTGAAGGAAGGTACATGATAGAGACATAAATGACAGGAAGAAGAATTGCAGCAACAATAAGTCTTTTAAGGTGCATCTGATCTCGTAAAGATGGCGCCAAACCTCCGCTCCCTCATCTGATAATCTCGTATCGCAATCAATAATTCCTCCTTTGTAAAATCAGGCCAGAGCGTATCCGTAAAATAGAGTTCCGAATATGCGCCCTGCCAGAGGAGAAAGTTACTTATCCGCATTTCTCCGCTGGTTCTGATAATCAGGTCCGGGGCAGGTAATCCGGCGGTATCAAGGTAAGAATCAAAAGATTCCTCAGTCAGTGCTTCAGGTCTGACACCTGAAGAAAGTATCTTCTTCACAGCCCGTAGAATCTCATTCCGTCCACCATAGCTTAATGCAATTATGAGGGTAACGCCTTTGTTCAAGGCAGTCTTTTCTTCTGCCTCATGTATGAGGTTCTGTACATCCTCCGGGAGCCTCCATGTCTCACCAATTGTTTTGAAAACAATATCTTTTGCCATCAACTCGGAAATTTCTTTTTTCAGATAGAATTCGAGCAGCTTCATAAGGGTCATGACCTCTGATGATGGCCTCTGCCAGTTCTCAATAGAAAAGGCATAAAGGGTTAATGCCTTAATCCCGAGTTCTGCCGCTGCCTCAATGACCTCTTTTGAGCGTTCTGCTCCACGTCTGTGGCCTTCTATCCTTGGAAGACCGCGTAACTCAGCCCATCTTCCATTTCCATCCATTATAATGCCTATGTGTTTTGGTATCCGGCCGGTTAATAACAACGCTCTACTTCCTTACCTTCCTTTCATCGAATAGATATACAACATTGTTCTGAGAGGATTTTCACCCTTGAGTATGTTTTCATGCTTGATGCCAAACATCGGGCTTGCAAGAACAATGATTTTATCACCGGCAACTGCATAATCAATGACAGAGCCTCTTATATCATCAATCAGAACACTTTCCTCCATCGAAAGCCCATTCCACCACAAATTTTTAATCTGAGAGCTTTTATACCCAAGCCCCTTTGCCATCTCGAAAAGGGGAACCCTCTTCACAAAAAGAACTTCTCTGTTTCTCAGCATAAGCTTGTCTTTCATTGACCATTTACCCCTATCGATCATCACTGTGGGAGCTGCCTTCTTGAATGTGGAGAGGAATCCTCCCATATCTGTCTTGCTCCTCCATATCCTGATACCCTTCTCATCATAGATGTTCAGAAATCCATCTTCATCATATGCGAGGATTACTCTTCCTGTGTGAGGGTCATCAACATACACAAAATCATAAATGTTCACACCCTTGGGAAGTTTTATTCTGTCACCTTTTTTATATTCTCCATCCCATATGATACTGAACACATCTCCATCGAACCCTTCAGCTTTTGAATATGCCTGGGCTATAAGCCTGTTTTCTAATCTTCGCAGGAAGAAATTTCCTTTAAACAGAAGGATAAACTCTGTGCCTCTCAGTTCATAAATATAAGAAGTGACATCATCTCCACCCAGTGAGGTGATGATTACCTCATCTATTCCGTTTTTATTGAGATCAATAGTATCAACCCATAAAATGTCATCGCTCCCATATCCCGTTATCTGGACTCCGCCAAGGGCAGGCTGGAGGTCTATACCAGGCGTGTAGACCCTGATATCCTTCCCTGTGCTGAGCAAAATCTCCTGTTTCCCATCACCATCAATGTCACCTATTGTGACAAATCGTGCACCATAGGGCATGTCGAACTGTAACCATGCCTCCCCTGTCTGAGATATGAATAATTCCTCACCAAATCTCAGTTTTTTCGCATAGGCAACATCGACCTTTGCCTCCATCTCAGAAAACTTCATACTGTCATTTGCCCAGAAAAGTCTTTGTGTGAGAAGGGTTCCTGATTCTCCTGCCTTTGCGGTTACAAGAAGGGCAACTTCTGCTTTCAGTTTTTTTGCCTCTTCAATAACCTTTGACGGGTTATCTGTCTCAATATCCGTATCAATCATATTAAATCTTCCTGTTTCCTTGAGTACTCTGTAAAGTGAGTCAGCTAAATACCAGTCAATATCATTTGACTGGCAGAAGAGCATGCTCACTTTCGACTCTGATATTCTGATTTTATCTCCTTCTTTTGCATCACCTGTAATAATATAACCTGTTGACTGGTCAGGGCCTACCTCTTTTACCTCAAGTTTTCCGGTAGAGGACTCTAATTTCCCCAATGGCTCTTTTGTCACAGGGTGTATAAAAGAAATCCCTTCTCTCAGTATAGTGAATCGCATGCCTGTCTTCACATTGTCCTTTGCACCGAGGGAAAAAACAACTTTTTTGCCTTCAACCATTGTGACTTTCCCTGTCATGGGCTTGAAATAAGAAATCACCTCGTCCCGCATTTTGTGAAGCGGTGCATCATCAGCATACACCATGGCAGAAGAGCATAGAACAAAGAATAGAGAGAAAAGAGCACTGAGTTTTATAATCTTTGCGGATATCCCTTTGCTTTGTTTTCTCTGACTTGTATCTTGTTTCATCTCTTGTTTGTTATTCTCCTCTTAGAGTTTAAGACTTTATGGGTTATGGGAAAATTCTATAGTAAACCCTAACCTTTTCTCATCATT
>JBGPQS010000090.1:0-5894 GCA_041489235.1 Thermodesulfovibrionia bacterium | reverse complement strand
GTTTTCAACCTTAATATACGATACTCCTTTTTCACTCACTGTTAATTGTTCAATGCTCATTACTTTGTCATACGCAACTGCAACAGCACCTTTTTTAATTGCATCTCTGATAAAGTCATGCCCATCATACTTTTTCCCTGTTATTGCTACAAAAAGGTAACCTTCCCTTACATTCTGCGAATCATAAGCTACACCCGAGATATCCATATCCCCCCACTCTTGCCCTCCCCCTCGAGGGGGGCGGGTGAGGGAGGGGGTGTAATCACAGCCCTGAAGAAGCTGTCCCAGTTTCATCTCGCTACCAATAAAGGGGTTTCATATGCGTCTTTACCCCTGGGTATGTTGAGATAGGAAAGCGCCTGGTTTGAAATGTCCCTGAAAACAGGGGCAGCCACCACACCTCCATAAATCTGACCTTTGGGTTCATAAATTACCACAATTATTGCAAGCCTTGGGTTATCAGCAGGAACAAATCCTACAAACGAACTGACATATTTTTCCTTCGAGTACCTCTTTGTCTTTGGGTTTATAATCTGTGCTGTCCCTGTTTTCCCTGCCACCTCATCACCCTCAACAGAGGCGCTCCTGCCAGTACCTCCTTCTTCCACGACGCTTTTTAATATATCTTTAAATGTTTCCGCGGTCTTTGAAGAAAGTATTTGTTTCATTTCCTTGTCTCTGAGTGAAGAGAGCACCTGACCGTCCGGGGAAATTATTTCAGACACTACATGCGGTCTGACAAGAAATCCTCCATTTGCAATTGCAGAATACGCCCTGAGCATCTGGAGAGGTGTCACTGCAACCTCCTGACCGATTGGTATTGCACCTATGGATGTGCCTGACCACTTTTCAGGAGGACGTATCCAACCTGAGACTTCGCCCGGCAGATCTATCCCTGTCTTCTCACCAATACCTAAAAGTTTCGCGTATTTATATATTCTCTCCTTTCCGAGTTTCATACCAATCGTAATAGAACCAACATTTGAGGATTTCTGTATAACCTCTTTGAAGGTAAGAATCCCATATTTGTGGACATCGCGAATCGTTTTACCCCCGGCATCAATACTCCCTTTACTCACATCAAATAATGTATCTTGCTTTGCCAGCTTTTCTTCGAGCGATGCAACACCAATGATGATCTTAAATGTAGAGCCCGGTTCATAACAATCAGTGACCGCCCTGTTTCTTCTATCAGAAATGCTTACACTCCCCGGGCTGTTAGGATTATATGAAGGCCTGTTCGCCAAAGCGAGTATTTCACCTGTGAAGGGATCCATCATGATGACCGATGCTGCTGCAGCTCTCCATCTCACCATCGCCTTATCAAGCTCTTTTTCGACAAGATACTGGAGTCCTTCATCTATCGTGAGCACCACATTATTCCCTTTCGCCTCTATGTCCACTCCTGATGAAAGTGTTCTTCCGCTCGCATCCCTCCTGAAAAACACCTTTCCGCCAGTCGTCTTTAAATACGTATCATATCTGAGCTCTACACCCTCAAGCGGCTGATTTTCGACACCGACAAATCCAAGAATATGGGAAGCAAGTTCTCCCTTAGGATAAAATCTCTTTGCCTCGGTCAGGAAACCGAGCCCTTTGATATGAAGCTCTTTTATCTTTCCCGCTGTATCATCTTCAAGCTTCCTCGCTATCCACGCAAATCTTCCCTCTGCTGGTACTTTTGCAAGAACAATCTTAGGTTCCTTTGCCATGGCTGATGCAAGTTTTTTTGCACCCTCATTATCAAGCTTAAGATTTTCCGGGTCGCAGTAAAGAGATTCAAGTTCAAGGTTTAAGGCGAGTTCTCTCCCTCGCCTATCAACTATTATTCCCCTTCTCACATGAATGTCCTCAACCTTTATATGCTGCAATTTCGCCTTCTCTGAAAGACGCTTGTGGCTGAGTATCATCAGGTCTGTAAGACGCAAATATACTGCAAAGAAACTGAAAACGATTGCAGTACTCAAGATAACTGCCCTCTTTTTATTCACCCCCCACACCTCTTCTATCAGGGCTCAATGAGTCGCTTTTTATCCAAGGATGCTTTATGAGGTAACGATTCCTTTTGTTTCTTTACATGTATCACCCTGATTCTGTCTGGAAAAACAAATCCATGGTTTTTACTCAGAGACGCCTCTACTTTTCCAAAAGAGAGGATGTTTGCTTTTGCCGCAAGCAGCATTTTTCTCTCTTTAAGGCACGCTATCTTCTTTTTTTCAAGATCACTGAGATTGTATTCTAATGTCACTACATGAGACCGAAGCCATACAAGACCGAATAGGCTAAAAAGCAAGAGGGCAATGAGCAGGGGCTTAATGATAAATGATACCACATTTCTCCTGTTGCCTGTATAAATCATATTCTCTCAGCTGCCCTGAGTTTTGCACTCCGTGAAGAAGGATTTGATCTGATTTCTTCAGGAGAAGGGGTTATCGGTTTTTTTGTGATCATTCTGAGCAACCCTTTTTTTGAATTATCTGCAATAAAACGTTTTACAATCCTGTCTTCAAGTGAATGGTAAGAGATCGCACACAATCTTCCACCTTTTTTCAGAAGCCTTAATGAGGCATCAAGACCTGACCTGAGCTCATTAAGTTCATTATTTACCTCTATTCTTAATGCCTGGAATGTCTTTGTTGCGGGATGAAGTGCACTTCTTCTTCTGTATGCACTTTTCGCAATTGCTGATAATTCAGAACAGGTATCAATTGTTTTTTCACTCCTTCTCCTGATTATTTCTTTTGCTATCTTTCTTGACAACCACTCTTCACCGAATTCTCTGAGTATCCGCTCAATTTCTTTCTCAGGATATCTGTTCACTACATTCCATGCAGATAACGTTTGTTTTTTATCCATCCTCATATCCAGTCTTTTGTCAGAAGCAAAACTGAATCCTCTTTCATAATCTTTGAACTGCGCCATCGAAACACCGAGGTCAAAAAGAATACCATCGACCTCATGGATTCCATCTGAACCGAGCAGATTCTCTATATCAGAAAACTTCCCCATCTTCAGTCTCACCCTTCTGTCTGAGAGTCTTTTTTCAGCCATCTTCAGTGACTCGTCATCCCTGTCAATGCCGATGAGTCTTCCCCCGGAGCCTATGAACTTCACTATATTCTCTGAATGTCCACCGAGACCAATTGTCGCATCTACATACACCCCGTCTGGTTTTGGTTCAAGTATCTCCAGAACCTTTTTGAGAAGAACAGGTATATGTACAATATCCACATCCACCCTTAATCTCCGGGCTACAATCTCTATAACCCATATGCTGCGAGTTTCTCTTCAGTAATTTTCTTATCTATCTTTTTAAGGTCAAACAGGGAATCCCACTCATTTCTATCCCAGATTTCAATCTTTTCTATCTGACCTACAACGACAACGTCTGTATTGATGCGTGCGTCATCCCTGTGCGCGGCTGGTATCAAAACCCTTCCCTGTTTATCCATATCAACCTCAACAGCAGAGGCAATAACCCTTCTCATAAATAATTTAATCGCCTCATCAGATCTCGGCTTTAACCGAACCAGTTCCTGGAGTTTATTCCATTCCTCTGATGGGTATACATAGAGACACCGGTCAAATGGTGCGTTTGTTACATAGATTTTTTGACTGTAATGAATCGAAATGATTTCCCTAAAAGGAGCGGGGATAATAATTCTCCCTTTTGAATCAACACTATAATAGTATTTTCCGGAGAAAGCTGGCAATTTCCCTCCACTTTTTACCACTTTTTACCACTCAATATAGTGCAGATAGAAGGTAATGTCAAGTAAAAAAATTAGCAACTATATACTGTAGTTTAAAAATGAGACGAATACTATATATTGACTTATTTTGGGATCGTGTCAGAACAAAGAAGAATTTTTCATTTTAAGAGAAAAATTGTCTTTACCAATTTTCTTTTTTCTTTCTCACTTCGAACTGGAGTTTTTGACAAAGCCAAAAAATGACTTGAACTGACATGAACTTTTTTATCAAAGCATTAATTTTTGGCTTGACAAAAGGATTTCTTCTTGATACTGTTATTTTATCCTTATTTATTTTTTACTAACTATTTTTCTTATGAAAGGAGGGAATATAGATGACAAAAGCAGAGCTTATTGACAAGATCGCTTCAGGTACAGGATTTAGTAAGGCAGATGCTTCAAAGGCACTGGATTCTACTCTCAGTGCTATCAGGGCAGCTTTAAAGAAAGGTCAGAAGGTCACCCTTGTTGGATTTGGGACCTTTTCAGTGGTAAAAAGGAAATCCAGAAAAGGCCGCAATCCAAGAACAGGCGAAACGATCACAATCCCTGCTGCAAAGCTACCAAAATTCACATCAGGCAAGTCACTTAAAGACGCAGTAAGATAATCAGTATATAATCTTTTAAAATAAAAGGGGCACTTTGGAAGTGCCCCTTTTATTTTAAAAAACTTTTTGCTATCCTTAACTATATAGAGAAATAATTAAAAAAGGGGAGGGGAATATGCTTATTGAATTTAGTATCATACCAATAGGTGTTGGCAGCAGCATTGGTGGGCATCTTGCCGAGGTATTAAAAATAGTGGACACAAGCGGACTCCCTTACAAGGTAAATCCTATGGGCACTGTGATCGAAGGTGATTGGAATCAGATAATGAAGCTTATCAAGAAATGCCACAAAACAATGATGAGAACTGGTGAGAGGGTACTCACCACAATATCCATTGATGACAGAAAGGGTAAACCGAACAGGATAGAAGAGAAAGTAAAATCAATAGAACGAAGGATTGGAAAAAAACTTAAAAAATAGAGGGGGGGGAATAATGGCTGCGAAGATAACATTAAGCATAATAAAGGCAGATGTTGGTGGGTATGTCGGACATTCAAGTATACATACTGATCTTCTCGATACCGCAAAAGAAAAATTATCACATGCTCAAGAAAAAGGAATGTTGATTGACTACCATGTGACAAGATGCGGTGACGATCTTTAACTTATCATGACTCATAAGCATGGGTCAGATGCCGAAAATATACATAACCTTGCGTGGAACACTTTTGTTGCATGTACTGAGATTGCAAAGGACATTAAACTTTACGGCGCAGGTCAGGACTTACTCGCTGATGCATTCAGCGGGAATATAAAGTGGATGGGACCTGGTGTTGCAGAGATGGAATTCGAGTAAAGAAAGAGTGAGCCAATAATCATCTCCATGGCTGATAAGACATCACCGGGTGCATGGAACCTGCCACTCTATAAAATGTTCGTTGATCCATTTAACACAGCAGGCCTTGTGATAGATCCTGCAATGCATGATGGTTTTGTCTTTGAGGTGGTGGATGTGTATGAACATAAAAAGATTACACTTTCATCTCCTGAAGAGATATACGACCTCTTAATGTTCATTGGTGCAATGAGAAGGTTCATGATAAAGGCTGTGTACAGGAAAGACGGGATGCTTGCTGCAGTCGCATCAACACAAAAGCTGAGCCTTATTGCCGGGAAATATGTGGGGAAAGATGACCCTGTGCTGATTGTGAGATGCCTGGCCGGACTTCCTGCAGTAGGAGAGGTGCTTGAACCATTCGCCTTCGGTCATATCGTTGAAGGATGGATGCGCGGCTCACACCATGGACCCCTTATGCCCATGGCATTCTATGAAGCAAATCCATCACGATTTGATGGCCCTCCGAGAGTTATTGCTGCCGGCTTTCAGCTCTGTAATGGAAAACTTATCGGGCCAAGGGATTTATTTGACGACCCTGCATTTGATGAGGCAAGAAAGAGGACAAATGTGATTGCAGATTATCTCAGGCAACATGGTCCTTTTGAACCGCACAGACTCGGACTTGAGGACCTTGAATATACCACAATGCCACAACTCATGAAAAAACTTGAAGGCAGGTTTATCCCTGAGTAGAG
>JBGPQS010000089.1:0-5896 GCA_041489235.1 Thermodesulfovibrionia bacterium | reverse complement strand
CCTCGTCTCGATACTCCTCTTTTTTTATGGCCAGACAGAGAAAGAATTACTTAAAGAACTTGAGGACCAGACAGCAGACCTCTCAAAGGCAATACAGGTTGGTGTTGAAGAGGTCACAGGTACCGGGCCTACGGATGAAATGAGGCTTTACAATTATCTTCAGAAATTGAACGCGAAAGGTGTGAAAGAGATTTCAATTATCGGTACGAAAGATAAAATCATTGCCAGCACAAACCCGACAAAGGTGGGAGAACCGGTCAGTGTGAAAAAGAAGCAGCGCATTATAAAGGCAGAACTTGGAGAGCCTGTGTCAAAGGAGGGTAAGGTTTACAATGTCATTGTGCCTGTGGTTGCAGGTAATACACAATATGGATATATTCACCTCCAAATAAATATAGATGACTTCTCAGATGTTCTGAGAATAAGTGCACTCAAAAGGGTAGTTGCAACTCTTTTCGTATTCGGACTCGGAATAGTTATTGCAATGCTTCTTGCCTGGATGTACACAAAGCCAATCCATAATGTTGTTGATGCTGCACGGAGAGTTGCAGCAGGTGATCTTTCATCAAACCTTATGACAGACAGGAAGGATGAAATAGGAGAGCTGACACAGAGTTTTAACTTTATGGTTGGGAAACTCAGGGATGAGCGTGCACTTGAAGAGAAACTGAGAGAGGCCGAACACCTGTCTGCAGTGGGTCAGCTTTCAAGAAGTATTGCTCATGAAATCAGGAATCCACTTAATTTTATAAGCCTGAGTATAGACCATTTAAAGGAAAAATATGCACCATCAGAGAATGATAAGAAGGAAAAGTTTGAATCACTCATGGCGAGTATAAAACAGGAAATACAGAGGCTTAATAACCTTGTGGGAGATTTTCTCGACTATGGAAAACCATTAAAGCTCAATCTTCAGGAGGTGGATGTCGGGAACATTATCGAGGAGGTTATGTCGCTGGTATGGGCAAAGGCAGAAAAAGACAATATTGAGATATTTAAACAGTATGGAATGCTTCCCATGCTTTATTTAGACCCTGAACTCGTGAAGACCTGTATTTTTAATGTTGTCCTCAATGCGTTTCAGGCGATGCCCGAAGGGGGGAAACTTACATTGCGTACGCAGACTTCTGATAACAGGGTTTCAATTATTTTTGAGGATACAGGTATTGGCATCTCTAAGGAAACCCTGTCAAAGGTATTTAATCCATTTTTCTCGACTAAAATTTCAGGTCTTGGCCTGGGACTTGCTTTGACAAAAAGGGTTATTGAGGAGCATAAGGGCAAGGTTGATTTTCAGAGTAGAGAAGGCAAGGGGAGCACAGTAACCATATCTTTTCCTATACAGTAAGCATAGGAGTGTGAAAATGGCTGTTGTACTTGTCGTTGACGACGAACCTCTTCAGAGGGATATAGTGAAAACAATACTTGACGATGAAGGATACGAGACCTATACTGCTGCGTCAGGTGAAGAAGGACTGAAGATTGTGAAGAAATTTAATCCTGATGTCGTTCTAACTGACCTCAAGATGGAAGGCATAGACGGTATAGAATTTATTGAATCGATCCCCAAAGAACCTTTTGAGCCAACAATGGTCATTATGACTGCACACGGGACAATATCATCTGCGGTAGAAGCAATAAAGAAAGGCGCATTTGATTACCTCACTAAGCCTCTTGATAAAGATACATTGCTTTTGACGGTCAAAAGGGCTTTTGAGCGGACGTCCCTCCTTAAAGAAAACCTTCAACTTCAGAGAGCACTCTACGATAAGTTCAGTATAGAAGGTATTGTCGGAAGTTCAAAGAAGATGCAGGAAGCAATCGAGATAATGAAGAAGGTCTATTCGAGTCCTGCAACTGTCCTTATACTTGGTGAAAGCGGTACAGGCAAGGAGCTTATTGCAAGGGCTATGCACTATAACAATCCAAGGCGGGTAAAACCATTTACCGCAGTAAACTGTGCTGCGATCCCGGAAAACTTGATAGAAAGTGAACTTTTCGGGCATGAGCCGGGTGCTTTCACCGGTGCAACATCAAGGAATATAGGGCTTTTTGAATCAACAAATGGTGGGACAATATTCCTTGATGAGATTGGAGACCTCCCACTCTTGACACAGTCGAAAATCCTCAGAGTGCTTCAAGATAAAGAAATAAGAAGGATTGGGGGGAGAGAGAATATAAAAATTGATGTTCGAATAATCTCAGCAACAAACAAAGACCTCGAAAAAGAACTCGTAAAGAAGAACTTCAGGGAGGACCTGTATTACAGGCTGAAGGTTATCACCATAAAGCTTCCACCATTACGCGAGAGAAAAGAAGACATCCCTGAACTTGTAGCCTTTTTCATTAAAAAATATAACCACGAGTTTGGAAAGAGAATAAAGGGAATTGAAGAAAATGCAATGAAGGCACTCATCGAGTATCACTGGCCGGGAAACATAAGACAACTTGAATCTGTCGTAGAACGCGCTCTCCTTATGTGTGAGGCTCATACCATACATCTTAAGGATATCAATAGCGAATTAAGGTTTTCTCATAGGGGGAGTGTTCTTGATTTTGATTTGCCAGATGAGGGAATGAATTTCGAAGAGATGGAGAAAGAACTTTTGAGAAAGGCAATGACGAAGGCAAATCATGTTGCAGTAAAAGCGGCCAAACTTCTTGGCATGAGCTATAAAACCTTCTGGTACAGATGGGAAAAATTCGGCCTTGAGAATTCTTCCCCAAAAGAGGAAAATACTCCTTAAAAAAGGAATAAATTCTTCTCTATAGCTTCTCCATCACTTACGGATTCGGACTACGGCCCTCATTTTCATCATTTATTTTCACTTTATTTCACTGGCATGAATATTGTTAATAGAATTATGGTTTGATAATCTTTGATAGTGTATGAAAGGAGGTGATTTTGAATGAAGAAGGCCATAGCAATTATTGTGGCGATGCTTTTTGTATTTGCAATTGCCTCATTTGCCATCGCAGCAGAGGAGAAGAAAGCAGTAGCACCTGTAGAGAAGAAGGCAGAGCCCGCAGAGAAGAAAGTTGAAGAGAAAAAGGCAGTAGCAGCGGCTGAGAAGAAGTTTGGTGGTGAGATCAAGGCAATCGATAAAGAGAAAAAGACTGTCACCATAACCAAAAAAGTGAAAGATAAGGTCGCAGAGGCTGTTTTCGCAGTTGACGACAAGACCATTATAAGGATTGGCAAAGAGAAGAAAACTTTTGCAGATCTGAAGGTCGGCGACAAGGCCGGTGTCAAGTATGAAGAGAAAGACGGCAAGAAGATAGCAAAGAGCATTTCTGTTGCATCAGCAGAGAAGGTTGAGAAGAAAGAGATGAAGAAAGAAGAGAAGAAAGCAGCAGAACCTGTAAAGCCAGTCGAGAAGAAGTAATTTCAATTTGATAGTGTATATGGGCACTGAAAACTCAGTGCCCATATTTTTTTTCATATAACCCTCATTTATTTATTTCTGAATAATTTCTCTTTAATAGACCATAAAAAGTAGTGTATACTATCGTGAAAAATCTAGGGGGGATTATTCTTGAGAACAACTATTTCTGTTGAACTCGCTTCGCGCTTGAAGTATCTTCCGCTTTATTTGTTTGCATCCATAGATAAAATGAAACAGGAGGCAGTAGAAAACGGAACCGATGTGATAGATTTAAGCATTGGTGACCCAGACATCCCTACGCCATCCCATGTAGTGAATGCAATGAAAAAGGCTGTTGAAAACCCTGCCCACCACCGATACCCATCATACGAAGGTATGCGTTTATACAGAGAGGCTGTTGCGAGATGGTATAAAAAGAGATTTCATGTAAAACTTGACCCGGATACAGAAGTACTCTCATTAATTGGTTCGAAGGAAGGAATAGGCCACATACCATTGGCATTTGTCAATCCAGGTGATAGAGTACTTGTGCCGTCTCCTGGATACCCTGTGTATTCTGTAGGCACTTTGTTTGCCGGGGGCGAGAGTTATTTAATGCCACTGAAAGAGGAGAATAATTTTTTACCTGATTTTACCGTAATACCACGCAAAGTATTAGTACATGCAAAGATGATCTTTATCAATTATCCCAATAATCCAACGTCAGTTGTTGCATCTAAAGGGTTTTATGAAGAGCTGATAAAGATTGCATTGAGAAATAATATCATCGTGTGTCATGATGCGTCGTACTCGGAGATATTTTATGATAATAAGAGACCGGTAAGCTTTATGCAGATACCTGGGGCAAAGAATGTGGGCATCGAATTCCATTCACTCTCTAAAACATATAATATGACAGGGTGGAGAATAGGGTTTGCTGTTGGCAATAGCGAAGTGATTGCCGGGCTTGGAAAGATAAAGACAAACCTTGATTCGGGTGTTTTTCAGGCCATCCAGGAGGCAGCCATTGTCGCACTTGATACGGGTGATGATATCCTCTCAAAGATAAGAAAAACCTATCAAGAGAGAAGAGATACACTTTATAATGGTCTTAAAAAACTCGGTATGCATCTCATAAAACCAAAAGCAACATTTTACTTATGGGCAAAGGTGCCATCCAACTTTGATTCAATGAGTTTTGTCAAATACATACTGGACAGGGCAGGAGTGCTTGCAACACCCGGGAATGGTTTTGGAGAGGCAGGAGAAGGATATGTGAGGTTTGCACTCACCGCATCTGTGGGGAGGATTAAAGAGGCGGTTGAGAGGATACAGAAAGTCCTTTAATCGGAACAATACAGACATTGTTCCGAAATTGTATTTAACGTATCGATTGCATTATCTTTTTATTGTAAAGATGTCTATTGTGTATATTGGCATTGGCTCTAATCTCGGTGACAGACAAAAAAGTTGCCTGCGTGCAATAGAACTTCTGCAAGAAAGAGGAATTGTTATCACAAAAAAATCTTCTCTGTATGAGACTGAGCCATGGGGATACAAAGACCAGCCACAATTCATAAACATGGCAATAGAAGGAGAAACTGAGTTTAATCCAAAGGAACTCCTCATGGTATTAAAGAATATAGAAAGAGAGATAGGCAGGGAAGAGTCGTTAAGATGGGGACCGCGGAAGGTTGACCTTGACATACTCCTCTTTGATACTATTATCTTAACAGAGGACAGTTTAGAAATCCCGCACCCGTTACTGCATAAGAGGGATTTTGTGTTGAAACCATTATGTGAGATTGCATCAGATATCCACCACCCCCTATTAAAGATGAGTATCAGCGATCTTTTACAACAGCTCTGCAAGAAATCACAGCACACTACATGAGTCGCAGCGTGTCCTTAGAGAGTATTGATATTAATGCCATTTCTTCTATCCAGGTCAGCCTGTCACATCTTACAGGACTTTCTCTTTCTGTCTATGGAGAAAATGGGAATCTCATCCTTCCTCCGGTAAGTGAAGATAAATTCATGTCAGCTATCAAGGCGTCTCAGAAAGGGCAAGATGAATATAATGTCTTTTTAAGGAGAAGCATTGGGAAGGCGGTACAGAGAAGGGATGTTTCTATCCTAAAAGGACCTGCAGCACAACACTATTTTTTCATACCTGTTTATGTGAATAATATAACCTTTGTGATTACCGGAGGCGGTGTATTTTTTTCTCAAAAAGAGTTTGAGGAATTTTATATGAAAGAAGGGGACTCTTATGGTCTCCCGTTGCCTCAATTAAAATCCTGGTCACAGGAGATTTTTGTCAGTGATTATGGAGCTATCCACGAGGCTTCAAAATATATACAATTTCTGTTTAATCTTTTTCTCAAGAGTGGTTATGAGAGCAGCCTGAATGAGAAAAAGTACAGATTGACAAAGACCATCCTCAGTCTTGTATCCAATATTGAATTAGATAAAAAAGCAGATGAGATTTATGAACTTCTTTTGGATGTACTGCTCTTCCTTTTTAATGT
>JBGPQS010000088.1:0-5904 GCA_041489235.1 Thermodesulfovibrionia bacterium | reverse complement strand
TGAAGGGAGTAATCATAATAGAGGATAAGCTCTCAAAAAGAGGGCTATGGAGTTTTATGCCTATAGTGGCTGTTCTTCTCCCTGTAATCATATTTCGTATAGAATTGCATTTCGCATTGATTGCTGTCGTTATATTTTTGCTTTTATTTTACAGGTATAACCTGAAATCTATCTTTACAGTATTCAAGCATGGTTTTTCTCTCGATGTGATTATCCTGATACTCGGTGTGATGCTTTTTAAAGAGGCGATGGAGTCCTCCGGAGCAGTCACAAATCTGAGTCAGTTTTTCGTGAAAGAAGGTATTCCTGTCCTTCCCATTCTTTTCCTCCTCCCGTTTATTACCGGCATGCTCACCGGCCTTACTGTGGGTTTTGTGGGAAGTACTTTTCCATTGATAATCAGCATTGCAGGCAGCACAGCAGTTCCAATTTCGTTTGCATTTGCCTCCGGGTTTTTAGGCGTCCTCCTTTCTCCAGTTCATATCTGCCTTATCCTCACAAAAGAATATTTCAAGGCTGATTTTTGGGGAATGTATAAAATGATCATACCAGCATCTCTCATTGTCTTCGGCGCAGCGATTGCGGAATATATAATATTGAGATAATAAAGATGATAAGGAGAGAAATGCATGGTTTGACAGACTTGAACTCTTCATTGGCTTTTCTTTTTAGATTTATAGTAAAATAACAATTATTGCTTTGTCCCACCATAGACATTGCCGGTAAAATCAAAACGTAAAAATAAAGTAGCCGGATTTATCTGCACATTTTACTTGCAGTTAAGCGGATAAGATTATTTGTTTTGGGAAAGAGGATTAGAGTTTATGAAATATGAAGAGTTAAGGAATATCGCCATCATCGCCCATGTTGATCATGGCAAAACCACGCTCATTGACGGGATGATGAAACAGGCCGGTATTTTCCGCTCCAATGAGAAGGTACAGGAACGCATCATGGACAATATTGACATTGAGAGGGAACGCGGCATAACGATCATGGCAAAGAACGCAGCCGTGAGATACAACGGCATAAAGATAAATATTGTGGATACTCCTGGTCACGCAGACTTTGGCGGTGAAGTTGAGAGGACACTGAAGATGGTGGACGGAGTGCTGTTGCTTGTTGATGCCTCGGAAGGCCCCCTGCCACAGACAAGATTTGTGCTTCAAAAAGCCCTTGAACGCAAACTTCCGCCGATACTTGTTATCAATAAAATAGAC
Organism: Thermodesulfovibrionia bacterium; assembly: GCA_041489235.1. Lineage (GTDB taxonomy): Bacteria > Nitrospirota > Thermodesulfovibrionia > Thermodesulfovibrionales > SM23-35 > VGWZ01. Next base: position 4,684 of record JBGPQS010000088.1, on the reverse strand, counting down.
AGGCCTGATGCAAGGATACAGGCTGTGTTAAATGAGGTATATGACCTTTTTATTGATCTTGATGCAACAGAAGAGCAGCTTGAATTCCCCATTGTTTATACAAACGCAAAGCAGGGTTATGCAAAACTGAGCATGGAGGAAGATTCAGATAACCTTAAACCGCTTTTCGATACAATAATGAAGACCATACCTCCTCCTGCAGGTGAACGTAACGGTGTATTACAGATACTTGTAACCAATATAGACTATGACAATTATGTCGGAAGGCTCGCCATAGGACGAATAGTCTCTGGCACAGTGAAGGCAGGTGATAACGTCGCCATGGTAAAGGGAGATAGAGAAACGTCAAAGACAAAGATATCATTTCTCTATACATTCTATGGGATTGACAGAATTGCGGTTGAAGAAGCATCTGCCGGAGAGATTATTGCCCTTGCAGGGTTGGAAGGGATAAACATAGGAGATACCATCACGGATGCAGAAAATCCAAAGCCTCTTCCGATGATAAAGGTGGATGAGCCAACAATTTCAATGGTATTTTCTGTCAACACATCAACTTTTGCAGGGAAGGAAGGCACCTATGTAACATCCAGAAAATTGCGGGAAAGGCTTGAAAAAGAACTCCTCTATAACGTATCCATAAAGGTAGACTTCGATGAAATTGATTCCTTCAAGGTTATGGGACGCGGGGAACTTCAGCTTGCAATACTGATCGAGATGATGAGGCGGGAGGGGTATGAACTTTCTGTTGCCATGCCTGAAACGATAACAAAAACAATACAGGGTGTTCTGCATGAACCAATGGAACTGCTTGTCATAGACGTCCCGGAAGAGTATATTGGTGTTATTACCCAAAAGATCGGTATGAGAAAGGGCACAATGCAGAAGATGCAGAACAATGGCTACGGCAGGGTGAGGCTTGAGTTCAGGATCCCCTCAAGGGGACTGATCGGTTTCAGGTCACAATTTCTTACAGATACACGGGGAACGGGATTATTGAATCATCTCTTTGATGGGTATGATCCCTGGCACGGCCCTCTCTCAAAAAGGCAGACAGGTGCGCTTGTGGCTGACAGACAGGGGACATCCACTACTTATGCGCTTTTCCATCTGCAGCCAAGGGGAACACTTTTTATCAGAGAAAATACCTCTGTATATGAGGGCATGATCATAGGCGAGAATTCAAGGGCAAATGACCTTGACGTGAATGTCATTAAGGAAAAAAAGCTTACGAATATCCGTGCTGCCAACGCAGATGATGCACTGCAGTTAATACCTCCAAAGATTATGAGTCTGGAGCAGGCGATAGAATTTATAAAGGAAGACGAGCTTGTCGAGGTAACCCCTGAATCTGTCAGGTTAAGGAAGAAGATACTCGAAGCGAACAAAAGGAAATAGGGAGAGGGGTAGATTACATAGGCAATGAGAAAATTAAAAGCCAACAGCAGGAAGAGCAGAATTGCTCATGCATATCCTGCAAGAAACAGTCTTTCCCCATGGACGGCCCAGAAAAGCAAAATAATGGGAGCTGTTCCTATTTTTAAAAATATATTTTAAAAAATACCACTTAGACTCGCTGAGATGGCTAAGTCGGCACTCTCCTCTGCCTGACCGCTTCATAGAGACAGATCGCGGCAGATGTCGCCACATTGAGACTTTCCGCCTTACCCGGCATCGGAATACTAACCCTCATATTGCTGCTGCGCTTCAGATATTCGCTTACCCCGGCGGCTTCATTTCCGAAGGCAAGGGCTATGGATTTTTTCATATCTGCTTCATAAATGGTGCTCAATGCATGCACATCGGCTGCAATAAGACTGACCGATCTTTTTCTGAGCCACTCCACAAGGTCCTCGGGCCCTGAAAAAAGAACGGAGAGGTTGAAAATACTTCCTGCCGTTGCACGTATCCCTTTGGGCAAGAAAGGGTCGCACGTTCCGGGAAGGAGTATCACCGCATCAGCCCCCGCAGAATCCGCGGTCCTGATGATCGTACCAAGATTACCGGGATCCCGGACGCCATCGCAAACAACAATAAGGGGATTTGTGCCGAGGGATACTTCGGCCAGATTGCGGACATGGTACGTGATGAGAGCAACGATACCCTGGGGAGTTTCCGTGTCAGCGATTTTGGAAAGAACATGTTCGGATGTCTCTATGAGTGCTGACGCTTTCCTTGAAAGCTGTGTGAGAAACAGTTCGTGCTTTGCTTTGAACGTATCTGTAAAGAAAACCCTTCCGACTGGCGTATTCGAAGAAAGGGCCATTTCAATGAGACGACGCCCTTCCACAACCAGAGCATGGCCTGTCCTTTCCTTCTTTTGTCTCAGGGTTTCCCTGATGAGAGGGTTTGTCAGACTTGTAATCTTCTTGTATTGCATAGGTCGGATTTTAGACAAAAATTTTTCTTCTATTTTCTTAAAGAGAGGACCTAACCCTTTATCACCCCAATCGGTCTGAGCCGTGCTACCTTCTTTGAAATCCCTGCATTTTGAACGACATCAACAACATTCGAAACATCCTTATATGCTTCTGACATCTCCTCAGCAAGCGTTTCCCTTCCAGCAGACTTCACGATAATTCCCTTATCTTCCATCTCCCTCCATATGGCTCGACCTTTTGCCCTTTTAATTGCCTGATGTCTCGACATTATCCTGCCAGCGCCATGGCATGTTGAACCAAATGTCTCCTTCATAGCCTTTTCTGTTCCGAGAAGCACAAAGGATGCTCTTCCCATATCTCCCGGGATTAAGACAGGCTGACCGATATCTCTGTATATCTCTGGTAATTCAGGGTGACCCGGCGGGAATGCCCTTGTTGCGCCCTTTCTGTGGACTATCAGTTTCTTCTTTTTACCATCCACTTCATGTTCTTCAATCTTTGCAATATTATGGGCAACATCATATATGAGTTTCATACCGAGTTCCTTTGGTGATATATTAAACACCTTCATGAATGCCTCTTTTGCCCAGTGCATAATACACTGCCTGTTTGCCCAGGCATAGTTGGCTGCTGCCCTCATGCATACAAGATAATCTCTTGCCTCAGGGCTTTCGAACGGAGCACAGGCAAGCTCTTTATCAGGCAGCTCAATCTTATATTTACTTACAGCCCTTTCCATGACTTCAAGAAAATCTGTGCAGACCTGATGACCAAATCCACGGGAACCGGTATGAATCATTACCGTAATCTGGCCTTTAAAAAGCCCGAGAGTGTGTGCAGCCTTTTCATCGTAGATCTCGTCAACATACTGCACTTCAAGGAAGTGGTTACCTGATCCCAGGGTGCCCTGCTGTGCCCTTCCACGCTCATATGCCTTCTTGCTTATCAGAGATGGGTCTGCTCCGACAATACACCCCTCTGATTCTGTTTTATTGAGGTCATCAGCATCTCCAAATCCCTGTTCAACAGCCCAGCGTGCACCTTTGATAAGAAGCTTTCTTTCATCATCTGGACCGAGCCGTATCTTTCCTTTTGAGCCAACTCCTGATGGTATTTCGTTAAAAAGAACAGCAACAAGGTCTTTAATCTTCGGAGTAAGTTCTTCTTTTTTGAGATTACTGCCGAGAAGACGGACACCACAGTTTATATCGTAGCCCACACCCCCTGGTGAAACAATGCCTTCCTTCAGATCAAAAGCTGCCACTCCGCCAATTGTAAATCCGTATCCTGTATGCACATCAGGCATTGCGAGAGAGGAGCCCACAATCCCTGGAAGGGTAGCGACATTTGCCACTTGCTCTATTGACTGGATCTCAAGATCTTTTTCGAGCAGGTCATCCACATAGATGATTCCGGTTGCTCTCATCCCCTGCTTGTAATCCCTGGGAATTTCTATTTTTGTTTTATTAATCCTTCTGAGTTTCTCTAATGACATAAGCACCTTTTCTCTTCATGGTATAGAGGAAAGGCTGATGAAGAATTTTTATCACGACACCTAAAAGTAAAACCTTTATTTATTCCAGTCATATATCAAATATAACATCTACTTCCCACATATTACCAACATTCTCTATCCTGATCTTGTGATACGTTGCTGCTTTTATCAGTAATTTGCTCTCATGTCTTTCTGGGTCAAAATCTTCACCTGATACAGAGGCCCCAAGCCTGCAGGCTTGCAAACTTGCAGGCTGATCAGTACCAAGAATCAATTCGTCAATGACAATCTTTTTTCCGATAAACCCATATGCATCAAAATAAAATATAAGCTCATTCAGCCACGAAACAAGCAGCCCTTCTATGGATTGACTTTTTATTGAGAAATCAATTGTTTTTTCTTTTTTAATAGTACGGAGATTCGTGATGAGGCTGTACATCCCGATGGCAGCATTTACAAATACTTCGTTGATACTTTTCCCAAAGGCCTTAAGACCGATATCTCCTGATACATCAATAACTTTAAACTTTTTCATGGAAAATATTATCCTATTTTAGGACTTTTGTAAAAGTCACTGATATTTCTTCTCCTTTACATCAATAGATAGGTAAAAAAATAAACCCCTCCCAGAATGGGAGGGGTTTTGATGGATGACTCTCTGAGACGTATGCAAGAAGTTAATATTATTTCTTTTTTTCTGGTGTCTCTTTTGTTTCCTGTTTTGGTGCTTCCTTTGGTTTTTCTGTTTGTTCAGGTTTTCCCTGTACTCCCTCTTTCTTCTCTTCTATTGGTACAGGTTTCGAAAATG
>JBGPQS010000087.1:0-5921 GCA_041489235.1 Thermodesulfovibrionia bacterium | reverse complement strand
ATTGTGTGCATTCCATGTCAGGAACACACGTGACGCTTTGAGTAAAATAATAGTATGGTGATAATTCAAAAATCACATGACATTCTTATCATGGTCAGTGATAATTATTGTATAAATATATTCGGATTTGCTACTATGATTATTGAAAAGAAAGATAAAGAAAGGAAGTATTATGACTAGTAAGATTAAAGCAGGCAAGAGACAAAAGCTCGGTGAAATGCTCGTTCAGTTCGGGCATATAAATTACAATCAATTAAAAGAAGCGATGAGAATACAATCTCAATCAGGAGGCCATATAGGCGAGATACTTGTTGAGCTGGGTTATTTAACTATGGATAAACTAATGGAATTTCTTGGAAAGCAATTTGGTGTGCCCTCAGCAAATCTGTATAAGCTCAGTATTGAACCATCGGTCATCAATATTCTTCCCTTTAATAAGATGAAAGACTATGGAGCACTGCCAATTGCCATTGGGGACAAAAATGTTACCATTGCTATGGTGAATCCTCATAATATCGCAGCCATAAAAGATATTGAGTTTATTCTCGGTCGTTCTATACAGCCAGTTGTAGTCTCGTCCTTGCAGATAGCGACTGCGTTAAAGATTATCGAAGAAAAGGGAGGGAAGCTCAGTGAGCCATTGAGTGGAATAGAACTGGAAATAGCAGGAATGAAGAGGCGAGTTGATGTTGAGATGATAGATATTAAATCTTTATTCCGTAAGATTGTTGAACAAAATGCATCGGATCTGCTCCTTACCGCAGGTGTCCCGCCATGTCTTAAGAAAGACAACGAAGTAATTAGACTTTCCTTAAAATCATTGAAACCGGAGCAGGTTGAGATTTTTGCAAATAATTTAATGTCTGTGGAACAGAAGGAGGAGTTTAATAGGACAAAGGAACTGGATTTTGCGAGTACATTTCCTGAGGTGGGGAGATTCAGAATAAATATATACAGGCAGAGAGGCTCGGTTTCGATAGCAGTAAGGCCTGTGGTAGAGATAATCCCTAATATTAATGAACTTGGATTGCCCTCGTGGATTGAGGAATATGCACTTAAAACACAGGGACTCATTCTGATAAGCGGTCCGGTTGGTCATGGCAAGACAACTACCTTAGCTGCCATGGTGGATATCATTAATACAAAGAGAAAGTGCAATATAATAACTATAGAAGACCCCATTGAATATCTCCATAAGCACAAGGCGAGTAATGTGAATCAGAGGGAAGTGGGGCTTGATACAGACTCTTTTCATGAGGGTCTTAGACATATCTTTAGACAGGCCCCTGATGTCATGGTGATTGGAGAGATGCGGGATATGGAGAGCTTTGCGATAGCACTCCAGGCAGCTGATACAGGCCATCTTGTCATGAGTACTTTACATTCACATACAGCTACATCTTCAATAGAAAGAATTATCGATATATTCCCTCCATTGCAACAACAACAGGTGAGGGTGCAGTTTGCGGAGAATTTTCTCCTTATTCTGAATCAAAGGTTGGTTCCATTGAAGAAAGGAGAGGGAAGGGTTCTCGCCTATGAAAAACTTACTAATTCCTACAGGGTGAAGAATCTGATAAGAGAGGCAAAAACTCATCAGATTAGGTCAATGCTTCAACAGTCAACAGATGATTTCATAACGATTGACCAGAGTCTTGCACGACTGTGCTTAGAGGGCAAGATAACCCAGGATGAAGGGCTTAAATTTGCGGATAACCCTGTTTATTATAATGAGATAGTAAACAGGGGAATAGTACGTTGATTAACTAATAGCAGTCAGCAGTATCTAAGAGTGAGTATAATGAGTGTTGATTTGAGGTTAAATAAGTCGTGAAGGATATAATCACAAAAGCTGAAATACTGATTGAATCACTCCCGTATATACGGAAATTTTACGGCAAAGTATTTGTTATAAAATATGGAGGTTCAGCACAGGTTAAAGAAGACTTAAAGAATGCCTTTGCACAGGATATTGTCCTCCTGAACTATATTGGTATACGTCCGGTAATTGTCCATGGTGGTGGACCGAAGATAAGCTCAGTAATGGAAAAGATGGGAAAGAAGCCCAAGTTTGTTCAAGGACAACGGGTTACTGACAAGGAAACTATGGATATTGTAGAAATGGTACTTGGTGGTCTTGTAAATAAAGAAATTGTTTCTCTAATTAACAGCCACGGTGGGAAAGCAGTGGGCATGAGCGGTAAAGATGGAGAACTTATCAGAGCAAAAAAGAAATTAGTTAAAAGAATATCTCCTGAAACAGGTGATGACACACTCATAGACCTTGGACTTGTCGGAGAGGTAACAAGTGTGAATACCCATGTGCTGAGCAGTCTCGAAAAAGAAGGTTTTATTCCAGTTATTTCGCCTATAGGAGTTGGATCAAAAGGAGAGACACTCAATATCAATGCTGACTATGTAGCTGCCTCTATCGCATCAACTCTTAAAGCTGAGAAGTTCATATTACTCACAGATGTTCCCGGGATTATGGACAAGAAAAATCAAATAGTATCAACCCTTACAGAAAAACAGATAAAAAAATTAGTCAGAGATGGGACGATTACAGGGGGAATGTTACCAAAAGTCCAGGCATGTCTTAAGGCAGTTGAAGGCGGTGTATCGAAAACTCATATCATAGATGGCAGAGTACCTCACTGCCTCCTTCTTGAAATCTTCACAAAAAAAGGAATTGGCACTGAGATAGTGGCATAGGGATCGTTGAAACTGCGAAGTCTTATTCTTCTACTTATTCTTATCTTGTCTGGTGGACTGATACTGTATCTGTTTTTGGTACCTGATGTATCCAGACTCAAAAAAGAGAATCCCAAGAAGACTTCTTTTATGGAATACAGAGAGAAGGAATGGAATAAGGAAGGCAAAAATTATAGGATTCAGCAGAAGTGGGTTACACTTTCTCAAATATCTCCCTTTCTCATAAAGGCTGTGCTCATCTCAGAAGATGATAAATTCTGGAGTCATGAAGGATTCGATTATGAGGCAATACAAAAGGCGATTGAGAAAGATATAAAAACGAAGAAATTCAAATTGGGAGGCAGCACGATAAGTCAACAGCTTGCGAAAAACCTCTATTTATCACCTTCAAAAAATCCTTTCAGAAAATTCAGGGAAGCACTCATTACATGGAGAATGGAAAAGGTGTTAACAAAGAAAAGGATTCTCGAACTTTATCTCAATGTCGTAGAATGGGGTGATAAGGGAATATTCGGTATCGAAACCGCATCACAATATTATTATGGAAAGTCTGCATCTGCACTTACTCCTGAAGAATCCGTAAGACTTTCCACAGTCTTGCCCAATCCGAGGAAATATAGTCCTGTTGGCGACAGTAAGTATGTTACAAATCGCGCTAACCTCATTTACAGTATTATGATAAAACGTGGCATCGTTATCCCTGGGTATGAGGAGATAATTGACGAAAGGAAAGATGATACTATCCTTGAACCTGTTAGACCAGAAAGATATTTAGAAAAAAATATATCACCGAAGAATGTTTTGTAATTTCATTATTGAACTGCTGCTGTAAAATGAGCAAAGAAGGGTGTGAAAATGTATAATAAATCTGTTCACGATTTATGATCACAAAGGAGGACTTATGGCTTATTATGTAATATTAAGTACACTTACCGATGAAGGAAGGAAGACAATCAAGGAAAATCCAAAAAGGATTCTTGAGGTGAATAAGGAAATCGAGAAGATGGGCATTAAGGTTAAAGAGCAGTATGCAGTACTCGGTCCTTATGACTTTGTAAATATTGTTGAGGCGCCAGATAATGATACAGTGATGAAGATGTCCGTTGAGCTTGGTTCACGGGGGTCGATACAGCTCCTTACCCTTGCGGCTGTCCCTATTACTGAGTTTATCAATAAAATTAAATAAGTTAGAGCACAATATCTTTGGAGATTATTAGATTTCTTAAGCTTTTTGCGTCAATAGCTTAGAAATATCGGTTTTGTCATCACATCAAAGACGTCCCTTTACGCCCTTTCTTAAAAAATATTGACATATAAATACGTAAAGATTTATTATATGCATAAAAGTGCATATATGAATATGAAGAAATATATTGATATCTTCAGGTCTCTTTCCGATAAAACACGGCTACGGATAATTCGATTACTTATCCAAGCTGGGAAAGAGTTATGTGTATGCGAAATTATGGATTCACTTCAAGAATCTCACTATAACACATCAAGGCATCTCAAGGAACTGAAGAACTCTGGCCTTGTGAAAGAAAATAAGGTAGGGAGATGGGTTTTATACTCACTGACAGAAAAATCTGAAGAGTTTCAAGGACACATTATCCATGCAGTGGAGGGTATCCCGAAGGATGTATTTGTAACAGATTGTAATAGATTGAAGATAAGACTCTCTCTAAGAAAAGAAGGAAAATGTGTCATAGGCCTTAAAAGCCCAGAATGGGAGAAAGTGATTAAACAGGTACGAGTGAAAAAATGAAGACAATATATAAGATTATTTTAATAGTAGGCATCTTTTTAGGGTGTTACTTTCTCCCAATTGAAAGCGGCCGGTTTAACAACGCTATTTTTGAGGCTTTAGCATTAGTTAAGTGGTATGCCCGTGAGCATGTTCTGCTTTGCCTTGTGCCGGCATTTTTTATCGCAGGAGCCATAACTGTTTTTGTCAGCAAGGCTTCAGTGATGAAATATTTTGGGGCCAGAGCAAACAAGGTTCTTTCTTATGGAGTTGCCTCTGTTTCAGGAACAATTTTAGCAGTATGTTCATGTACCGTTTTACCTTTATTTATGGGAATATACCAAAGGGGTGCTGGACTTGGCCCGGCTATTGCTTTTCTTTACTCCGGACCAGCAATAAATGTTCTTGCAATAATACTTACCGCAAGAATACTTGGCTGGGAGTTAGGTCTGGCAAGAGCAATAGGTGCTATTTTATTCAGTGTGGTCATAGGTCTTTTAATGCACCTGATCTTTTTAAAAGAAGAAAGAGAGCGCCATGCAACAGACGATTTTAATATAGGTGAAGTTCAAGAAACTCGGCCATTGGGCAAAACAGTTTTTTATTTCTTCTCAATGGTAGCGATACTTGTTTTTGCCAATTGGGGAAAACCGTCAGATGGCGATAATAGCCTCTGGATGTGGACGTTTATATACAATTATAAATGGTGGATTACAGGTTTCTTTCTGGTAAATTTAGCTTTTATGCTTGTGAAGTGGTTTAAAAAAGCAGAACTGAAGGAATGGACACAATCAACATGGGTTTTTGCGCTTCAAATATTTCCCTTGTTATTAGGTGGAGTTCTTGCCTCTGGATTTTTGCTTGGGAGAGTTGATCATGAGGGAATAATACCGTCTCGCTTTGTAACTGCTCTGGTAGGAGGGAATTCTTTATTTGCCAATTTCTTTTCATCCATAGTTGCAGCATTTATGTATTTTGCCACGCTTACTGAGGTGCCTATATTGCAGGGGTTGATGAATTCGGGGATGGGGAAGGGGCCTGCTCTTGCGCTTCTTTTGGCCGGGCCTGCGTTGAGTTTACCAAGCATGATTGTTTTGCGAAGTATTATGGGAACGAAGAAGACTGTGGTGTACGTGTCGCTTGTTGTTTTGCTGTCAACTTTTGTCGGAATGATTTTTGGAGCGATTACTGAATAAAAAAATTGATGGGATAATAGAGTGTAATGTGACTTATATATCTTTGGGTATTTTTGAAATATATATAAAAAGGAGGTAAGTAACCATGAAGATAATTGTTGCAGGGCCTGGTTGTCCGAGATGTTTCGCAACAGAAAAAAATGTAAAGGATGCCTGTACAGAACTGGGCATTGCTGCCGACATATCACATGTCTTTGATATAAAAGAATTTGCAAAACTTGGTGTTATGTTCACACCAGCAGTGATTGTGGATGGCAAGATTGTGACAT
>JBGPQS010000086.1:0-5984 GCA_041489235.1 Thermodesulfovibrionia bacterium | reverse complement strand
GGGGAAAGTCTCAATAAGGCCCTTTCAACCCACCTCAGAGGCCATTATGAAAAGTTTTCTTCTTTCAGAGAACTTTTGAAGATCCTCTGTCAAAAGGAGATCAAAGATATTGAAGGGATACCAAAACTTCTCAGAAGGCTTGAAGGAAATGAAGGCTCTCGGTACTAAGGGTGAAAATCTTGCTGTAACCTTTCTGAAGAAAAAAGGTTATAAGATAATTGCGAGGAATTACAAGACTTTTATTGGTGAGATCGATATTATTGCAAAAGATGGAAATACAACAGTATTCATTGAAGTAAAAACAAGGAAAAATGATTCCTTTGGCTACCCATTCGAAGCAGTAAATAATAAGAAAAGGCAAAAGCTGAAAAATTTAGCCTTACTTTATCTAAAAAATAAGGGGCAAGAATCCCCGGCAAGGTTTGATGTCCTCAGTATTTTTTATATTAAGAATGGGAAAGAGGCAATAGAGCATATCAAGGATGCGTTTGAGTTTTAACGTTAATTTTCTTCTCCCACTCCCACGCTGTCTTAATTATATATTCGAGATCATCGTATTTTGGCTTCCAGTCAAGTTCTTTTTTGATCCTTGATGCATTTGCTATAAGTGCTGGCGGGTCTCCAGGCCTCCTTCCTACCGGCATAACAGGAAAATCAATTCCTGTGACATTTTTTGCCTTCTCAACTACCTCTTTTACAGAATATCCGTGTTCATAACCACAATTGTATACCCTGCTCACACCCCCTGATGCGAGAGACTCAAGTGCGAGTATGTGCACATCAGCGAGATCATCAACGTGAATATAATCTCTAATACACGTTCCATCCGGGGTAGGATAATCTGTCCCGAATAAATAGAGGTGGTTTTTTATTCCAAGTGCTGTCCTTAAAGATGCAGTAATCAGGTGAGTAGCATCTTTCCTTGCTTGTCCAATTCTTGAAAGCGGGTCAGCGCCTGCAACGTTAAAATACCTGAGCGATATATATCTGAAATTATGAGCCTTGCTCACATCATCAAGCACATGCTCTACCATTTCCTTTGATGAGCCATAAGGGTTTATTGGCTGGAGAGGTGCATCTTCTGTAACAGGGACCTTTTCAGGTATTCCATAAACTGCTGCTGATGACGAAAAGATGAACTTGCTTACATTGTGTGTGATACATGCTTCGATAAGGTCGAGTGTATTTACGAAATTGTTTTTATAATATTTTACAGGTTCTCTTACAGACTCTTCTACCACAACAAATGCAGCAAGGTGTATAACAGCTTCAAAATCCTCTGCCTCAAAGATAGTATTAAGGAGCCTTTGGTCGTCAAGATCGCCTTTTACCAGACGACCATTGAGCACTGCCCATTCATGACCATAGGAGAGATTGTCGTATACTACTATATCATGACCCTTTTCACCGAGGGCCTTGACTATATGACTTCCAATATACCCTGCCCCACCTGTAACAAGGATTTTCACCTTAATATACCTCTACCTTATTGAATTTGTTGTTTTTAGTAATCTCCCCTCGCCCATCTTTACAAAAGAGGGGAATATAGATTAACCTCATTTGGAACTTCTCACCGCTTTACATCCCCCTTTTCTAAAGGGGAATGTAGGGGGATTACTATAATTTTCATCATCCTTTGTGTCTTTTTTGAGACATAAATGTCTCATTTTTTTTGGGGCTACTGCATTTATATGGTTTAATAATGCGAAGAGCTATGTAGTTGTCTTCTTTGGTTCTTTTTTCTCGGACTTTATGGCCTTAGATTTCTTTACTTCCTCGTAATCAATAAATTCAAGTACAGCCATTGGTGAAGCATCCTTAACCCTATTTCTTGTCTGCACAATCCTGAGATATCCCCCGTTTCTTCCAGAAAATCTTGGGGCTATTTCGCTGAAGAGCTTTGAAATAACAGCCCGATTAGGGATATAGGAAAGAGCAATTCGTTTTGCGTGTAAATCCCCCTTAATACCAAGCGTTATTATCCTCTCTGCAATCTTCTTTGTCTCTTTTGCCTTTGCAACAGTTGTCTCAATCCTCTGGTATTCAAAAAGTGAAGCTACCAGACCCCGCAAAAGAGCTTTTCTCTGGTTCGCAGTCCTCCCGAATAATCTGCCATCAACTCTGTGTCGCATCTCGCTGAACACCTCCACTCAATGAAGCTACTTCCCTGTTAAGGGCATTCATATCAACTCTCATACCGAGACGAAGTCCCATCGAATGGAGTATATCCTTTATCTCGTTAAGGGACTTTCGTCCAAAGTTCTTTGTCTTAAGCATCTCGTACTCTGTCTTTTGTACCAAGTCAGCAATGGTTTTTATATTTGCATTCTTCAGACAATTATAGGATCTTACCGAGAGTTCGAGTTCATCAACGCTTTTAAGAAGATTACTATTGAATATAGGATCCTCAATTATCGAATGAACCTCGCTCCCTTCCTCAACAGAAATGGCTTCTTCTTGTTCTTTTTCTTCTTCTAATATAAATAGATCCATATGCTCAATTACGATAGACGCAGCCTGTGAAACTGCTTTTACTGGTGTGATACTCCCATCCGTCCATATCTCCATTACAAGCCTATCGTAGTCTGTTGCCCTTCCAACTCTTGCCTTCTCAACAGTGAAATTAACTTTCTTTATTGGAGTAAAAACAGAATCAACAGCAATCATGTCCACAGAAAGGTCTTCTTCTTTATTTAACTCGGCAGGCACATATCCTTTGCCTTTCTTTATGTGCATCTCAGCTTCAAATGTGGCATCCTTATCTAATGTTGCGATAACCTGTTCGGAGTTAAGAACTTCAAAAGACGCATCCCCCTTTATATCGTCTCCTGTTATGTTCTTAGGGCCTTTCACTTTTATTGTCGCTATTTTCTTTCCGTCAGAATAAAGCTTGAATCTGATATTTTTGAGATTCAAAATTATATCAATGATGTCCTCTTTAATCCCCTTTAGTGTAGAGAACTCATGGAGGGCACCCTGTATTTTGACTGCGGTGACTGCTGCTCCCTCAATAGAGGAGAGCAAAACTCTTCTGAGGGCATTCCCTATAGTGGTACCAAAACCACGTTCCAAGGGATCTGCAATAAGCTTACCATACGTATTTGTAAGGGTCTCTTCATCAAACCTGATTTTTTCAGGTAGCTGAAAGCCTCTCTTTTTAAGATCCATAAAGGCCTCCTCTGCCTCTTTCTTGATTTAAGTAATAAATCTAAAAACGAGAAATAGTGAAAATGTTACTTCTCACTTCTTGTTTCTTATTTAGAGTATAGTTCTACTATGAGTTTCTCCTGTATAGGAAGCTGTATTTCATCCCTCGAAGGAACATGGAGAACCTTACCCTTAAAGTTTGCACTATCAACTTCAACCCATGCAGGTATTCCTCTATGCTCAACCTTTGAAAGGCTATCAATAATCTCCGGTATATCCCTGCTCGCTTCATCGACTTCCACTAAGTCTCCCCCTTTCACTATATATGAAGGAATATTTACCTTTTTCCCATTTACACGAAAGTGACCGTGACTGATAAGCTGTCTCGCCTTACGCCTGTTCGATGTAAAACCCATGCGATATGCCACATTATCAAGACGACTCTCAAGAAGCTGAAGAAGCATCTCTCCTGTAATCCCTTTACTTCTTTCAGCCTCATGGAAATACCTCCTGAATTGTCTTTCAACAAGTCCATACGTCTTTCTGACCTTCTGTTTTTCTCTGAGTTGAAGCCCGTAATCAGATAATTTTCTGTACCCCTGTCCATGCTGTCCTGGAGGATATTTTCTTCTCTCTATAGCACATTTCTCTGTATAACATCTATCACCCTTAAGAAAAAGTTTTTCTCCTTCCCTGCGGCAAATCCTGCATAAAGCTCCGGTATATCTTGCCATTTATACCCTCCTCCTTTTCGGAGGCCTACAACCGTTATGAGGAACAGGAGTTACATCTTTTATAAGGTTAATCTCCAGACCTGTTGCCTGAAGTGCTCTGATAGCAGACTCTCTTCCTGCGCCAGGACCTTTTACAAAAATATCAATCTGTTTCATACCTGAGTCTATTGCCTTCTTTGCTGCAGTAGCAGCTGCCATCTGTGCTGCATAAGGGGTACCTTTCCTTGAGCCTTTGAATCCTAAATTGCCGGCACTTGACCAGGTGATCACATTACCGCTCGGGTCAGTTATCGTTACTATTGTGTTATTAAACGTAGCCTGAATATGAGCTGCTCCATAAGTAATATTCCTTTTCTCTTTCTTGACACCTTTCTTCCTTTGAGCCATTCAGTTATGCCTCCTTCTTCCTGCCAACGGCTGCTCTTCTTGGACCCTTACGAGTTCGAGCATTTGTCTTAGTCCTCTGACCCCTTACAGGGAGACCTAAACGATGTCTCAGTCCTCTGTAAGAGCCTATATCGATGAGTCTTTTTATTCCCATGGATATATCACGCCGTAAATCGCCTTCAACCCTATAATCTCTATCTATTACTGTTCTTATTTTTACGATATCTTCATTAGAAAGGTCTTTTACCCGCGTGTCAGGATTAACCTTTGTCTCGGACAATATCCTGTGCGAAGTTGTCCTCCCTATACCAAATATCCTCGTCAGGCCTATCTCTACACGCTCGTTTTTGGGTAAATCAACTCCTGCAATTCTTGCCAATTTATCCCTCCTCTGTCAGTTCAGAGATTTTAGTTCGAAGTTCAGAGATTCTTTCACTTATAACTCTTAACTTATAACTTTTCACTGTTTTTTTATCCCTGTCTCTGTTTATGCCTTGGGTTATCACATATAACCCTTATAACACCTTTTCTCTTTATTATCCTACATTTTGCACATATAGGTTTCACCGACGAACGAACTTTCATGTTTACCCCTTTTTATAAAACTTATACGCAATGAATATTCAACTTCTCACTTGTTACTTTTTTATTTAGCCCTATACGTTATCCTGCCCTTTGTAAGATCATACGGTGAAAGTTCCACAGTAACTTTATCGCCTGGCAAAATTTTTATAAAATGCATCCTTATCTTTCCTGATACATAAGCAAGTATAACCTGACCATTTTCAAGCTCAACTTTAAACATTGCATTTGGGAGAGTCTCTACAACTGTCCCCTGAACTTCTATATTTTCCTCTTTTGCCATTAACTTATTATTTTAGTTTTTTTGTCAATTTTAGTCAAGATCATAGGGTTATCTTGTGTCACAAGAATAGTATGCTCAAAATGAGCTGATGGTTTGCCATCAACAGTAACAGCTGTCCATCCATCATTGAGTATGAGCACCTCATATCCACCTGCATTCACCATTGGTTCTATAGCCAAGGTCATCCCTTCCTTGAGCCTTGGACCACGCCCTTGGAGACCAAAATTAGGAATCTGCGGCTCTTCATGCAAATCTCTGCCTATGCCATGCCCTACAAATGCTCTCACCACAGAAAAACCATTTGATTCAACATGCCTTTGAATAGAATATGAGATATCAGACACTCTATTGCCAACCCTTGCCCTGTCTATCCCTCTATATAAAGATTCCTCTGTTACCCTGAGCAACCTTTCAACATCTGAATCAATCCTCCCTACAGGAAACGTTACAGCACCATCCCCATAAAAACCATCTTTATACACACCAATATCGATACTCAGGATATCACCATCTCTCAATACCCTCTTTGACGGTATACCGTGAATAACCTCATCATTAAGGGATGTGCAGATACTCGCCGGGTACCCTCTGTATCCTTTAAATGCAGGTATTGCATTATTTGATATTATAGAGGCATCTGCAACCTTTTCGATCTCTTCTGTGGTAATTCCTGGGCTCACCATACCTTTTAAGGCATTAAGCGTCATTGCGACAATTTGGCATGCCTGCTCCATTTTTTCTATCTCTTCTGAAGACTTCAGGATAATCATATATATAAAAATTTTGCATTTTGCATTTTTAATCTTTAATTTTTAATTAACCTACCCTCTCCTCCCCTTTAATCTCCCCTT